>JAAOIJ010000066.1 GCA_015163815.1 Endozoicomonadaceae bacterium | reverse complement strand
TTTTACCTTTATGTCTTAAATTTTTGTATAAATTAGATCCTAGTGCTCTTTGTTTCTTAATGTATTGATAAATAGTTTCATGACTAATCTGTATATTGTCTAATCTCAATCGCCCTGAAATTTGATCATGACTCCATTTTTTTGATCAAAATATCAATATATTTCATCAGGATAGAAAGTATTTTATAAGGTTGTCTACTTGCTTTTAATCGCCTTTCTTTTGCTAATTGATGAGCTTGTTGATAACAATATTTTCTCCCTTTAGTATTATGTAGAATCTCTCTTGAAATCGTAGAAGGAGATCTTTTCAATGCGATTCCTATAGCATGAATAGAATAATGCTTTGACAATAAGATGTAAATTTGAGATCTTTCTTCTGCAGTCAAGTGTTGATAAGCCATGTCATTCTCCTTCTTTTGTTGATAAAAAGAAGTTACACGAATTATTAGCATTTGACTGCTTTTTTTTGGCTATAGAAAATGCCTTACTGTTGCACTTCACACTTGAAAAGGCATAATAAATAACAGAATACAGACGCGATCATACCTTATTTATTTTTTTATTCAATACTGTCAGTATTTTTCCCTATAAAATGTTCACGGTATAGTTTTAATTCATGAATCGAATCTCTAATATCATCCATCGCACGATGCGTGGTGTGAGTTACAAATTTCAATTGTAATTCCGGCTGCCATCTTTTAACTAACTCTTTAAGCGTGCTCACATCAATATGTCGATAATGAAAAAAATCATGTAATTCTGGCATATATTTTTCTAAAAATCGACGATCTTGAGAGACTGTATTACCGCACATCGGCGATACCCCTATCTCTACATATTGTTTCAAAAAAGATAATGTCTTTTGTTCTGCAAAAGCCAGTGTAATATCACTTTTTTTGACATCATGACTCAATCCAGTTTCAGCATGTGTTTTTTTACACCAATCATTCATTTGATTTAAAACAAGATCACTTTGATGAATCACAAAACTAGGACCTTCTTCTAAAATATTTAATTCCGAGTCAGTGACAATTGTCGCTATTTCAAGAATACAATCGATTTTAGGATCTAACCCTGTCATTTCTAGATCAATCCAAATTAATGCCATATCTGATTTCATACATCTGCCTCAATATCGTAGAATGAATACATGTACACTTATCTTTGATCCATTTGACTGAAATATTCTCAAACATCATACCATAATTTATTGTTAAATTAATAGCTTATAAGATGATAGCACAATCTATATAAAAATGATGAATCATGGTATACATGATAAATTGAATCAATATCTTCAGAAAATACATCGTCTTGATTTTTTGCGTATGAGTAACAAGCTCAATCATCTCTTTATTCCTCATTTATTCTCAGTTAAGATAGCTTGATGATGAATTCATTTGCATACTTGATAGCATGATTATGAAACCTTTTAGAAGAATCGGCCTCATGGGCAGCAAAAAAAATGCCAGCATTGCAAATACCCTTTGGCAGCTTCAAGATTGCTTGCTAAAAAATAATGTGGAAGTTATTTTAGAAAAAAACATAGCTCACCTTATACCGAATCACCGCCTTCATATACAACCAAGACATCAATTAGCTCAATATTGTGATTTAATCATTGTCATTGGAGGTGATGGTAGCATGCTGAGCGCAGCTCGTTGTTTAGCTGGCACAAATATACCGGTATTAGGCATTAATCGCGGACAATTTGGCTTTTTAACAGATATCGCCTCAGATGCTTTATATCAACAAATTTATGATGTATTAAATGGCGAATATTGGATAGAACCACGCTATTTATTAGCACTCAATATATTTAAAAATAAAGAATTAATCCATAGTGCATCAGCACTCAATGAGATCGTATTACATTCTGATAAAATGACAAAAATGATTGCATTTGAATTATTTGTTGACCAACACTTCGTGATGATCCAAAAGTCTGACGGACTGATTATTAGCACACCTACAGGCTCAACTGCTTACGCCTTATCTGCTGGCGGACCTATTATGCACCCTTCTCTTAATGCTTTAGCGTTAATCCCCATGTACCCACATACTTTAAGCAATCGACCCATGGTCATTGATGGTAGTAGTGAAATAACAATTCATATCAAACAAGATGTTTCTTTGCCAGCTCAAATCAGTTGTGATAGTCATATACATTACCCTGTTTCTTCAGAAGAAGTACTTCTCATTCGTAAGCAAACAAGCACATTACTCTTACTGCATCCAACACATTACAATTATTATGAAGTATGTAGAAAAAAATTAGGATGGGGGAGTTCCTTAAAAAGTGAGCATCATTCATTATAAATTCATATATGAGGCCTACAATGCAATATTACACTGAAAATTATTATAATTATGTTCACACGCTATCACCAGACATTATTACATCATTGAAAAAGATGATTGAAACCAGTAAAACACCTCAAGGTCACACATTATCTTTAGAGCAGATTCAATCTTCCATGCAAGCCGTCTTATTATGGGAAAAAATACATATACATCATGAAGATCAAACAGGATTCATTGTCAATGACTGCAAAAAAAAAGAGAAACAATCTGAAAAAAAATCATCATATATCAAACTAGTTAAATCATAAATATCATTTATTCACATGCTTGTTGATGCAAAAATTAAAATCTACAGATAGACTGACAATTTGAAAATCAATGTGCCAAGCGATGATCATATTTTTTTATTTTTACTCCAAAAAAATGACGATACATGCCTGTCTAGCCGATAGCGAAAAACCAAAAAATATAATAAAATTCAACACATTACATATTAACTTATGGTATAATTTTTCCCAGTTACTTCTGATGTCATGATATAAAATCTGGAAAAAAATGAAAGAACAAAAGACACGCAACCAATAAATTGATTTAAAAATAAATTGGGCCATCTACTTGATCTCGACCATAAACTTATTAAATAATCTGAAATCATATCTTGGAGCATATTTGAAAAAGTATTTGGAGTTTATAGAAACTAGATGTTATCCTAGAAAATCAATTAGATTGATCGTTTTTTTATTAAAATTTAAGCATTTATCTAACGAAAAAACATTGAAAGTTTGGAAAGAAAATCCTTATTTTTAATATTTTTCTGGAGATGATGAGTTATAATAGTGATTGCCAGTGGACTCTAGTAGGAAAAAATAAACCCAAAAGGGATGAAAACTATTTTCAATTCCACAATCATAAAATCTTTAAAGAATCTATTATCAAATATTTAACAAAAATACTGCTTCAATATAGGCACACCATTATTGTTGATAATATCAACACGTTTTATCAGCATGAAACAATCAGACCTAGACAAAGTATGAAACTATCGAATACCTAACGAAGTGATGCGAGCAATAGAAAAACCTTAACGTAATAGTGTTGCTCTTCATTGTTGAATGGGGCCAGCATAAAAAAACTTGATATCTTCAGAGCTAGCGCTATACTCGCTAGTCAGCAACATAA
>JAAOIJ010000065.1 GCA_015163815.1 Endozoicomonadaceae bacterium | reverse complement strand
TGACTTGAACTTAACCAATTCCTTACGCGAGATCATGTGCTATGATCTGGAATATCATGATAATCGAAATCACAAAACAGCATAAAATCTGCCCTTAACACAAGATCCGACTCTAATTCTGGATCACTTAAGTTATACCATTGACCTGGTAAAATAGCTTTAAATAGTATTAAAAGACAATAACCTCTTTTACCTTGTGGATGTTGACGTTTTTTTTGTTTTTCATGATTCAATAAATGTGAAACAGCATCCCAGTCAATAATGGTTAGTAGTTTAAGTACAAAACATTTTCTTGAACAACGATTTAATCTTTTTTTAATCGCTACTTGTAAATGCATTCTTGTAGAGTAAGCATTAATAGAATTAAAAGAAAAAAAACCAGAATTGACGATTTATTTTTTAGAAATCAGCACAGAAAAAATACGAAGCATAGGCGAGGTAGAGGAATTATGTTTGCAGTATGAAGATGATTTTAGCACATTAGAACGCATTTTATTAGACGAAAGTCGTTATTATAGAGAAATGATTATTTAATCTAAAGTCTTTTTATGCGTAAAATGCAACAGCCAGCTATTTTCTATAGGGCGTATTCTTCTTTTGAATTCACTCAAATAATAACACACGCAATATAAATCATCGTTGTAAAATACCTAGCTAATTTATCAAAACGAATCGAAATGCGACTAGAATATTTTAATCTAGCAAATAAATTTTCAACAAGATGCCTTGATTTATAAATATTTTTTTTAAAATGAATAGCCGTTTTTTTTAGTATGAGAGCATCGCTGTATTTTAATGTTAGCAAGACGCCTGTCTTTAACATAAAATGATATTATTTTTTGATCTAACCCGGTTACTCTGTTTTTTTTTAACAGTCAACGGTTAAAAATTACGATGACGATTTCTGAGTATATGCAGTGGTATGATGCTATTAAAGATAGAGGTGGTCCTCCTGCTTACTTGGATAGCATGACCTTTGTCATATGTGAATTTTTTCACGCCGATATCTATGACTCAATCGTTTCAATTTTTTTTTAAAAACAATCAAATCAATTTTTTTATATTGTTTACAAAAGTGTAAACATTGATTGCGTAATAATCGACTAGATAGCATTCTTTGATATTGATTTTACAGGATATTATTTAAATTAATATGAAAGCCTTCAGCGATTAAATGGAGGCCAATAAACACTAAAATAATCAAGGCTACAGTTTTTATCACAGCATGTTTTTCAATAATATGTTCTAATTTTTTCGAAAAAAATAACATGGCAAACATAGAGAGTATAATCGCTGTGACCATAACGCTAATCATCTGCGTTAAACCGATTGCTGTAATGACAGAATCTAATGAAAAAACAATATCAATAAAAGCAATTTGCAGCATGGCGATCGGCCATTGTAGATTTAAGTTTTTAATCGTGTAGTGAGTTGATTTTTTTTGTATATCGCAATATAGTTCTATGATACTTTTGATACATAAAAATAAACCACCGATAATGAAAATGATATCTTTTGCAGAAAAAGTATACTGCATCACAGTTAATATAGGCATATTAAATTGCGTTAAAAATAGAAGCGTTAATAGTAATATAATGCGTGTGATCATGGCTAACCCTAAACCCAATGTGCGAGCACGATTTCTTTGTTGTTTTGGTAGTTTTTTAATGGTTAATGTAATGAAAAGTAAATTATCAAGGCTTAAAATGATCTCTAAGAGACTTAATGTCAATAATGAAAGCCATATATTAGAATTGAATAAACTATCCATTGTTTTATTTCTCCTAACATAAATCACAATCAAATGGTTTTCGAACAGTGTATAGGTTTGATATTATTTTGCTTTAAGTGATATGTCGTAATTCAGATCCAACATATAATTGCCTAGGACGACTAATACGATTAGGTTGACTGACAAGTTCTTGCCATTGAGCTAACCATCCAGCGGTTCGACCTAATGCAAAAATAACCGTTAACATATTATTTGGAATGCCAATCGCTTTTAAAATAATGCCGGAGTAAAAGTCGACATTAGGGTATAAGTGTCGGCTTATAAAGTAATCATCTTTTAAAGCTAAAGTTTCTAGTTTTTTTGCTAATTTAAAAGTAGGATCTTCGGTGAGGTTGGATTTGTTTAAAACGTCATGACAAGTTTCTTTCATTAAAGTGGCGCGTGGATCATATTTTTTATAGATACGATGTCCAAAACCCATTAATCGAAAAGAATCTGTTTTATCTTGAGCTCGTTTTAAATAATGATCAATATTTTTTTCATCCCCTATTTCAGATAGCATATTTAAAACCGCTTCATTGGCTCCGCCATGCGCAGGCCCCCAGAGCGCTGAGATACCTCCTAAAAAAACACTATAAATATTGCTACCTGTAGACCCAATAAGACGAGCTGTTGAAGTTGATGCGTTTTGTTCATGATCGGCATGTAATAGTAAAATGCGATCGATTGCATTGATGATTATCTGATCTGTAAAAGGGTGTTCTGTACCATGAAACATCATGTATAAAAAATTGTCAATAAATGAAAGGTCCTTCTGAGGAGAAACAAGCGGTAAATGATGCTGATGACGGTATATCATCGCGACTAAAATAGGCATTTGAGCGATCATATGATTGATGCGATTGATTCTTTCGTGTTTGTTATGGAATGCATCGTGTTCATGGTATTTTCCGGCTAGCACGGCTATCAAAACAGATAGTATGCCCATCGGGTGCATAGTCGAGTCAATCGTTTGTAAGGTTTTGATGCAATCGCTATCCATTTGATTATAGTGTTGGATGGCTTGTTCAAATTGCTTTTGTTCTTTTTCATTGGGTAGCTTTTCGTTTAATAGTAAGTAAAATACATCTAAAAATGAAGTCTTTTGAGCTAACTCTTCAATCGGATATCCTTGATGTAATAATTGACCTATCTCCCCATTAATATAGGATATTGATGAAGCGCATGCTGAAGTTGATGTGAATCCTGGGTCAAAAGTATAAAGATGATGCTGATCTAAAGATTGAATATCTAATTGATATCCACCCATGGTGCCTTGTAGTATCGGTAATGCAATAGATTGATTGTTGAGAGTAAGGGTCGCAAATTGAGTTGTCATAGTGTTCCTGTGATTCATGCAGACTGATATTTTTTATCGCACAGGATGTGTCGTGATGTTAATCCTGTGTTATGCCGTATGCTCAGATGTGATCAAACTTGTTTGACGATAAGTGCATGCTGCTATTGCATTGATTAACCAGTTTTTTTATCATACCGTATCAGATAGTTTAGCATTAATGCGTATTTTTTAATAGATAATGATCATAGGGTTATTGATTTTCATCAGTCTGTTTTTCGAATAACATAGTAAAACAGTCTATGATATTTTTTATAGGATTTTTCAAATAACTTGTAAAAAAACAAGTCCAATTATACAATCTATATTGTACTGTATCCTATGCGTGATAAGAATTTAATAATTCAAATCATTCACATCTTTTGATTGATAATAGATTATGTTGAGTATGAATACAAAAAGACCTGTTAATTTAGATATGCTATCTATTAAATTACCTTTGACTGCAATTGCTTCTATTTTGCATCGAATATCGGGCTTTATATTAGTGTTTATCATTGGGTTTTTTTTGTATTTATTAGACTGTTCATTACAGTCAGAGTCCACCTTTACCCTTTTAGTCAAGCAATTAAATCAAGGTTGGATTCAAAGTATGATATGGCTTTTTTTATCGGCATTTATTTATCATTTTTGTGCCGGAATAAAACATTTATTGATGGATATGGGGTATGGAGAAAGTAAAACATCTGGCCGTATTGCTGCCGGTTTTTGTTTGTTAATATCCGTCGTGATCAGTATTTTGTTAGGAGTGTGGATGGTATGCTAAATAATGCAACCAGTTTATCACGTAGTGGACTACGTGATTGGTTAATTCAAAGAGCCACGGCTATCATATTAAGCGCTTATTTTATCTTTATTTTAGTTTACTTATTTCGACACCCTCATTTAACTTATTATGAATGGCATGCATTATTTTCAAATACATGGGTGAAAATTTTTAGCGTGATGGCTTTAATTGCAATGGTATTACATAGTTGGATTGGTCTTTGGACCATTTCAACAGATTATTTTATTGCGCGATTCCAGGGGTCTAAAGCAGTTTATATTCGACTAGCTTTTCAAGGTTTTTTTGCATTATTACTCTTGATTTATTTATTATTTGGAGTGCAAATTTTGTGGGGCGTTTCGTCATGAATAAGATGCCAGTGTTAGCCTTTGATGCGATTGTTATTGGTGGTGGAGGCGCTGGATTGCGTGCTGCGCATCAATTACGAACTGCCGGGATGAATACAGTCTGTATTAGTAAAGTTTTTCCAACACGCTCTCATACCGTATCAGCTCAAGGAGGGATTACCTGTGCTATTGCCAGTGATGATCCAGAAGATGATTGGCGTTGGCATATGTATGATACGGTGAAAGGATCGGATTATTTAGGTGATCAAGCAGCCATTGAATATATGTGTCAAGTCGGACCAAAAGCTGTCTTTGAATTAGATCATATGGGGTTACCTTTTTCTCGCACGGAATCTGGTCGAATTTATCAACGTCCTTTTGGAGGCCAATCTAAAAATTTTGGTAAAGGAGGACAAGCTGCAAGAACTTGTGCTGCTGCAGATCGTACAGGACATGCTTTATTGCATACACTTTATCAGGCAAATTTAAAAGCAGGTACTGTGTTTTTTAATGAATGGTATGCCATTGATTTAATTACTAATCAGAAGAAACAAGTTGTCGGCGTGATTGCGATTAATATGGAAGACGGGCAATTAGTGCACGTATCAGCTAAAGCAACCATCTTAGCTACAGGGGGTGCTGGTCGTATTTATGCGTCAACAACGAATGCGCATATCAATACTGGAGATGGTATTGGCATGGCATTAAGAGCAGGATTTCCAGTTCAAGATATGGAGATGTGGCAATTTCATCCGACGGGTATTTACGGTAGTGGCGTTTTAGTGACAGAAGGATGTCGAGGAGAAGGTGGTTATTTGCTCAATGCAAAAGGTGAGCGATTCATGGAACGTTATGCTCCGAATGCAAAAGATTTAGCCAGTCGAGATGTTGTTGCAAGATCAATGATTCTTGAAATTTTAGAAGGGCGAGGTGTTGGAAAAAATAAAGATCATGTTTTACTGAAATTAGATCATTTAGGAGCAGATACTTTGTATTCACGTTTGCCCGGTATTTGTGAATTAGCAAAAACTTTTGCACATGTTAATCCTATTAAAGATCCTATCCCTGTTGTGCCTACTTGTCATTATATGATGGGTGGTATTCCAACAACGATTACAGGCCAAGCACTGACAATGTATGAAGGGCAAGATAAAATAATTGACGGGTTATATGCTTGTGGAGAAGCTGCTTGTGTTTCTGTCCATGGAGCCAACCGTTTAGGTGGAAACTCTTTGCTCGATTTAGTCGTATTTGGTCGCGCTGCAGGACAACAAATTATTGATACCTTGAAAGATGGCCTCACCTTAGATGAGCCGCATTCAGATGACATTGAAAAAGCATGCCATCGTTGGCAAGTATTAGAAAATTCACGTTCTGGAGAAAAAGTGTCGACTATTCGGCATGATTTACAATCCATTATGCAACTATACTTTGGTGTTTTTCGAGAAGGCGACAGTATGCAAAAAGGATTGAAATTATTAAAGCAATTAGGTGATAGAATATCTCATATTCATTTGAAAGATAAAAGTAAAGTATTTAATACCTCTCGTATTGAAGCGTTAGAATTAGGTAATTTATATGAAGTGGCGCTTGCAACTGCTGTTGCAGCTGAGTTTCGAAAAGAATCGAGAGGTGCGCATGCCCGTACTGATTTTACAGCTCGAGATGATCAACATTGGTTAAAGCATTTGTTGTTTTATTCAGATCGTGAAAGACTGGAGTCCAGAGCTGTTAATTTTCAACCGAAAACAATAGATGCCTTCAAACCTCAAAAGCGTTCATATTAATAATTAGGAGTAATACTATGAATTTGTTAGTACAAATTTATCGTTATAATCCTTGTGTTCATGATCATCCGTATTTGCAAGATTATTCGATTGATTTTCCTGCAGAAACGGATATGATGGTGTTGGATTTGTTACATTTAATTCAAGAAACACAAGATGAAACGCTCTCTTTTAGGCGTTCTTGTCGAGAAGGGGTGTGTGGTTCAGATGGTATGAATATTAATGGCGTGAATGGTTTAGCCTGTATTATGCCTTTATCACAAGTCGTTAAAAAAAATAAATTAGTATTGCGTCCATTGCCAGGTATGCCTGTTGTTCGTGATTTAGTTGTTGATATGGCGCTTTTTTATAAGCAATATGAAAAAATACAACCTTATTTAATTAATGATCAACCTATTCCTGTACAAGAACGTCTTCAGACACCAGAAGATCGAGAAAAATTAGATGGATTATATGAATGCATTTTATGCGCATGTTGCTCGACAGCTTGTCCTTCATTTTGGTGGAATCCTGAAAAATATATTGGACCCGCTGGACTATTGCAATCGTATCGATTTTTAGCGGATAGTCGAGATACTGCAAAAAAAGAACGTTTATCCAATTTATCAGACCCATTTAGCGTTTTTCGTTGTCGAGGTATTTTAAATTGTGTCAATGTTTGTCCAAAAGGCTTAAATCCTGCGAAAGCGATTGGCCATATTCGGCATTTGCTGCTAGAGGAAAGCACTTAGGTTTATATTTTATCATTCTGTTTCAAAAAAAGAGACTAAAGCATCATATTGAAGTTTCTTTTTATGTATTAGCATGATATATGATATATTGCATCAATTAATAATGCAAAGTGTTGACGGTTTTATAAGTGAATCTAGTCGTATGATGCTCCGCTGTATTTCATTTGAATCATCAGTTAGCATGAGAGGTTGAGTATTGTGAAAGCGAGTAGAATGCAAGCCATGTGGAATTCTTCTTGGGCCTTTGGAGATAATGCAGCCTATATTGAGATGCTCTATGAACAATACTTAGTTTCTCCAGAGACACTATCTGATGATTGGCGGCTTTATTTTGATCAAATCGCAGTCATGGATATGCCGGAAGTATCTCATCAAGCAATCATTGAGCGTTTTCGTGAAATAGGAAAAAAACCACCTTATCAAACAGATGCTATCTCTGATCATCATGATGAAAAAGAAGTTGCTGTTCAAAATCTCATTGAAGCTTATCGTGTTCAAGGGCATCAAAATGCTAATTTAGATCCTCTAGGCTTGGCACTTCGTTTACCTTTATCTGAATTAAATTTGTCATATTATGGTTTAACTGATGCTGATATGGATGACATGTTTCATGCCGGTACTTTAACAGGGCCTGATCTGCGTTCATTGCGAGATATTGTCAGTTGTTTAAAATCCACTTATTGCGGTAGTATCGGTTCTGAATTTATGCATATTG
Organism: Endozoicomonadaceae bacterium; assembly: GCA_015163815.1. Taxonomy (GTDB): domain Bacteria; phylum Pseudomonadota; class Gammaproteobacteria; order Pseudomonadales; family Endozoicomonadaceae; genus JAAOIJ01. Next base: position 9,616 of record JAAOIJ010000065.1, on the reverse strand, counting down.
TTGATAGCAAGCAAAGAGTTTGGATTCAAGAGCATTTAGAACATTGGCGTGGACAAATTAATTTATCGATTGAAGAACGATTACATATTTTGAAGCGTCTCAATGCAGCAGAAGGATTAGAGAAGTATTTAGCTGCAAAATATCCTGGCACCAAACGATTTGGCCTAGAAGGAGGAGAAAGCTTAATTCCTTTATTAGATACGATGATTTTACAACTCAGTACTTACAGTGTTCGAGAAGTTGTAATTGGCATGGCTCATCGTGGGCGATTAAATGTATTGGTGAATATTTTTGGAAAAAAAACATCTGATTTATTTGATGAATTTGAAGGGCTTAGGAAAACACAAGAAGGATTAGGTGATGTGAAATATCATCAAGGGTTTTCTTCTGATTTAAATATCGATGAGCATATCATTCATTTAGCTTTAGCCTTTAATCCCTCCCATTTAGAAATTGTATCTCCTGTTGTCCAAGGATCAGTAAGAGCTAGGCAAGATAAACATCAAGATTTTGAAAAAAATAATATTATTCCGATTGCAATTCATGGGGATGCTGCCTTTTCTGGTCAAGGCGTTGTGATGGAAACATTTCAAATGTCTCAAACTAGAGCCTATAAAACAGGAGGCACCTTGCATATTATTGTTAATAATCAAGTTGGCTTTACGACTAGTTGTATTGAAGATGCGCGTTCTACTGAATATCCAACTGATGTTGCCAAAATGATTCAAGCGCCTATTTTTCATGTTAATGGCGATGATCCGGAAGCGGTTGCTTATGTCACAAGATTAGCTGTTGATTATCGCATGGCTTTTAAGAAAGATGTTGTCATTGATTTAGTGTGTTATCGCCGCCTGGGCCACAATGAAGCGGATGAACCTTTTGGCACTCAACCTTTAATGTATCAACAAATTAAAAAACAAAAAACAACGTATGCTAAATATATTGAATGTTTACTGAATGATCAAATCATCACATCAGAAGAAAGTACTCATTTAGCTAAAGCATTTCGTCATTCTCTGGAATCAGGACAATCTGTTGTTCCTAATTTAATTAATGCCGAAAGTTTAGATCGGTTTCATGAAAATTGGCTGCCGTATTTAGGTAAAGATTGGACTTATCCGCATGATACACGTGTTGATTTGATTGCTTTAAAAAAAATAAGCCATCAGCTGTGTGTTGTGCCAAAAGAATTTGTGATGCAGAATCAAGTCAAAAAAATCATGCAAGATAGACAAAAAATGGCCGATGAATCTTTGCCTTTAAATTGGGGAATGGCTGAACTATTAGCGTATGCTACCTTATTATCTGAAGGTTATTCTATTCGATTAACAGGGCAAGATGTCGGTCGAGGTACTTTTGCTCACCGGCATGCTGTCTTGCATAATCAAAAAAAAGCAAACACCTATATCAGCCTGAGCCATTTAGATCCAAGCTTCAAGGGTAAAGTTGATATTTATGATTCATTATTATCTGAAGAAGCTGTTTTAGCATTTGAGTATGGCTATTCAGCAACAGTGAGTAAAACATTAGTGATTTGGGAGGCACAATTTGGTGATTTTGCAAATGGTGCGCAAGTGGTTATTGATCAATTTATTACCAGTGGAGAAATAAAATGGGGGCGATTATCTGGGTTAACGATGTTATTACCCCATGGTTATGAAGGGCAAGGTTCAGAGCATTCTTCTGCGCGTTTAGAACGATTTTTACAGCTAGCTGCACAACAAAACATTCAAATTTGTATTCCAACAACACCAGCGCAAGTTTTTCATATGCTTCGACGTCAAATTATTCGACCGATACGAAAACCTTTAATTGTTTTTTCTCCTAAAAGTTTACTGCGCCACAAGCGTGCCGTTTCAACATTAAACTCATTATCAAATCAATGTTTTGAGGTTGTGATCGATGAGGTTGCCTCTTTAGATCGGCAAAATATCACGCGTATTGTTTTATGTTCTGGTAAAGTATATTATGATTTATTAAAAAGTCGTGAAGAGTCTAATCTAAAGCATCTCGCTTTGATTCGAATTGAACAATTATATCCTTTTCCAATCAAAGAATTAGTGACTATTTTAAGCCATTATATGAATATTAAAGAATTAATTTGGTGTCAAGAAGAACCTAAAAATCAAGGCGGCTGGTATTGTCTTCGACAATATTTTGATGAAGTATTAGTTTTATTGGATCAAGAAAAAACAGTCACTCTTCAATATGTAGGGCGACATGCTTTAGCTGCTCCAGCTTGTGGTTATCTTTCAACGCATTTAGAAGAACAAAATTTGTTAGTGAAACAAGCATTAGGAGATACTAAATAAGCAATCATGACCTGTTTATTTAGAGTAATGTACAGATGAAATTGAAACGATAAACTCTGATTTTGAGTCTATTTTTTTATTGAATTTTACGTATTGATAAGGGCTCGTAAACCAATGGCGATTGAAATTAAAGCTCCCGCTTTCCCGGAATCTGTTTCAGAAGGTACATTAGTGTCATGGAGTAAAAAAGTTGGTGAATTTTGTCAACAAGATGAATTGTTGGTGGAAATTGAAACAGATAAAGTGGTACTTGAAATAGTAGCCCCAAATGCGGGTGTGTTAGAAAAATATATTAAAAATGATGGTGAAACAGTAAAAAGTCAAGAAATTATTGCTTATTTTAAAGTAGGTGAAGCAACTGAGACAATCAGTAAAGCCATGAGTAAAACAATTGAAAAACAAGTGATATCTGATACAGCAGATGCTTCTAATCAAGTCATTTTAAGTCCTGCTGCAAAAAAAGTAGCTGCAGAGCGTGGTATTGACCCTAGCAATTTATCGGGTACTGGTAAAGATGGTCGTATCACGAAAGAAGATGTCTTAAATCATCAAATAGCTGATCAGACAAGGCAGGCGACGATATCGATTGAAATACCTGTCGGCAAACGTATTGAAGAACGTGTTCCGATGACGCGTTTAAGAAAACGAATTGCTGAACGCTTATTATCTGCCCAGCAAGAATCTGCTATGTTGACAACATTTAATGAAGTAGATCTGAGTCAAATTATTCAAATACGCTCCAAATATAAAGATATTTTTGAAAAAACACATGATAGTCGCCTTGGATTTATGTCCTTTTTTGTGAAAGCCTGTGTTGAAGCTTTACGTCGATATCCTATTGTGAATGCTTCGATAGATGGAGGTGATGTCGTCTATCATGGATATCAAGATATTGGTGTGGCTGTTTCAAGTGAGCGTGGATTAGTCGTGCCTATTTTGCGACATGCTGAATTGATGAATTTAGCAGATATTGAAACAAACATTCGATTGTTGGGTCGAAAAGCGCAAGAGAATAAATTAACACTAGAAGATATGACGGGAGGCACTTTTACCATTTCCAATGGCGGTGTCTTTGGTTCTATGTTATCAACACCTATTTTAAATCCACCGCAAAGTGCTATTTTAGGGATGCATGAAATTAAAGAGCGACCTATTGCAGAAAAAGGGACTGTTGTGATCAGACCCATGATGTATTTAGCGCTTTCTTATGATCATCGTTTATTAGATGGAAAAGATGCCGTCCAGTTTCTAGTCACCATTAAATCACTGCTAGAAGATCCAGCTAGAATACTGCTTTCTGTTTAAAATTGAATTATCATTTAATAAGATGTGAGATGTTAGGTCATGGAAAAATTTGATGTATTAGTGATTGGGTCAGGCCCAGCAGGTTATGTGTGCGCCATTCGTGCTGCGCAGAATGGTTTAAAAGTAGCTTGTATAGAAAAATGGTTAGATCAAAAAAAACAAGTTAAATTAGGAGGCACTTGTCTCAATGTTGGTTGTATTCCTTCCAAAGCACTCTTAGACAGCTCTTGTCGTTATCATGATGCAAAAGCAAATTTTTCAATGCATGGTATTGATTTTAAATCATTAAATTTTAATTTATCAAAGATGATGTCAAGAAAAGAAAAGATTGTCTCTAAATTAACATCCGGTGTAGCTGGATTATTACAAGCAAATAAAGTCACAACAATCACTGGAACAGCGCAAATCATGCAGGATAAAGTGGTATCAATCACCACGCCAGATGATACCGTTCAAACTTATCAAGCTGAGCATATTGTCATCGCTACAGGATCTGTGCCTATTGATATTCCACCTGCTAGAGTGAATGAAAAAGAGATTGTGAACTCCACAGGTGCTTTAGCTTTTGATGAGATTCCGGATCGATTAGGGGTGATTGGTGCTGGTGTTATTGGGCTTGAATTAGGGAGTGTTTGGAGTCGTTTAGGGTCTAAAGTAACGGTGTTTGAAGCGGCTGCAGATTTTTTAATGATGGCAGATAAGCAGTTAGCAAATGCTGCACTAAAAAATATTAAAAAACAAGGGTTAGATATTCGTTTGAATTCACAAGTCAAAGCCTCTAAAGTGAAAGATAATACAGTATCGATTACATATCTTGAAAATCAATCTGAAGAAAAAACAGAAATATTTGATCGTGTGATTGTTGCCGTAGGACGTCGTCCTTATACCGATCAATTAATACATCAATCAGCAGGGATTCAATTAGATCAAAAAGGATTTATTGAAGTCAATGATCATTGTATGACATCCATCCCTAATGTGTATGCCATTGGTGATGTCGTTAGAGGTCCTATGTTAGCGCATAAAGGGTCGGAAGAAGGCATCATGGTTGCTAATTTAATTTCTAAAAAACAAACGCATATGAATTATGAATTGATTCCATCTGTTATCTATACGCATCCTGAAATTGCTTGGGCAGGTGAAACTGAAGAATCATTAAAAACAAAAAATCAAGCCTATAAAGTAGGTGTATTTCCTTTTTCAGCTAGTGGTCGTGCATTAGCTTCAGCTGAAACAGATGGATTTGTGAAAATAATAGCGAGTCAAGAAACAGATCGTGTTTTAGGTATTCATGTGATGGGGCCTAGTGCAGCAGAGCTTGTTCAACAAGGTGTGATTGCCATGGAATTTGTAGCGAGTGCAGAAGATTTAGCGTTAATTATTTTTGCACATCCAACCGTGAGTGAAGCCGTTCATGAAGCCGCGTTAGCTGTAGACAATATGGCAATTCATGCTATCAATCGAAAAAAATAATGATAATATAATGGCCTTTATAAGATTATAGATAACAATGAGAGACATGATATGAATCTTCATGAATATCAAGCAAAAAAAATATTTAAACAGTATGAATTACCTGTTCCTATGGGTGTTGTGTGTAAAACTGTTGATGCTATTTCAGCTGCAATTGAAAAATTGAAAGGGACTCGCTGGGTGGTTAAAACGCAAGTGCATGCAGGTGGACGAGGAAAAGCCGGTGGTGTGAAATTAGTCGATTGTGTAGAAGACGCGACTGCGTTTGCACAAAATTGGCTAGGTCAAAGATTAGTCACCTATCAAACGGATCAAGAGGGCCAACCTGTCAGTGCTATTTTAGTTGAATTGTGTACTGATATTAAAAATGAATTATATCTAGGTGCTGTTGTTGATCGTGCCAGTCAGCGTATTATTTTTATGGCCTCTACTGAAGGTGGGGTTGATATTGAAGAAGTGGCTGAAAAGCAACCTGATAAAATTCTGAAAGCAGTCATTGATCCATTAGTTGGAGCGCAGCCTTACCAAGGTCGTGATTTAGCTTTCAAATTGGGATTAATAGGTGCTCAAATCAAAGAATTTACTGATATTTTTATGAAATTAGCGACATTATTTCAAGCCTGTGATTTAGCATTACTAGAGATTAACCCCTTAGTCATTACGACAGAAGATCAATTAATATGTTTAGATGGGAAAGTCACAATAGATAGTAATGCTTTATTTCGTCAACCCGAATTATATGCTATGCATGATCCTTCTCAAGAAGATATACGAGAAGCCAATGCAGCTAAATGGGATTTAAATTATGTCGCATTAGACGGTAATATTGGTTGTATGGTCAATGGCGCAGGTTTAGCCATGGGAACAATGGATATTGTAAAATTACAAGGTGGAGAGCCAGCTAACTTTTTAGATGTTGGTGGAGGTGCCACAAAAGAGCGTGTGACAGAAGCTTTTAAAATTATTTTATCCGATAATAAAGTGAAAGCTGTTTTAGTGAATATTTTTGGTGGTATTGTTCGATGTGATTTAATTGCACAAGGGATTATTGAGGCTATTGAAGAAATTGGTATGACGGTTCCGGTTGTTGTTCGTTTGGAAGGGAATAATGCTGTTTTAGGAGCCTCATTGCTAGAAAAAAGTAACATGAATGTGCTCTCTGCCTCTAGTTTAACGGAAGCAGCTGATATGGTCGTGCAAGCGGCAACAGGAGAAAAGTAGCATGAGTATTTTAATCAATAAAAACACGAAAGTTATTTGTCAAGGATTTACAGGTTCGCAAGGCACTTTTCATTCAGAGCAAGCCATTCAGTATGGAACGCAATTAGTAGGCGGCGTTACACCTGGAAAAGGTGGGCAAATACATTTGAATAAACCAGTGTTTAATACAGTAGAAGAAGCTGTATTAAATACGGGGGCTGATGCTTCTGTTATTTATGTGCCAGCTCCTTTTTGTAAAGATTCGATTTTAGAAGCGGCAAATAATGATATTAAATTGATTGTTTGTATTACAGAAGGGATTCCAGTATTAGATATGCTGTTATGTAAAAAACGATGTGATGAATTAGGTGTTGTCTTAATTGGGCCAAACTGCCCAGGTGTCATTACACCTGAAGAATGTAAAATTGGTATTATGCCCGGTCATATTCATAAAGCAGGTCGTGTCGGGATTGTATCGCGTTCAGGCACCTTGACTTATGAAGCTGTTAAACAAACAACAGACTATCAATTTGGACAATCAACCTGTGTTGGTATTGGAGGAGATCCTATTGCTGGATCCAGTTTTATTGATATTTTAGCTCGTTTTCAAAATGATGAGAAAACAGAAGCTATTGTCATGATAGGTGAAATTGGTGGCACTGCTGAAGAAGAAGCAGCTGAGTTTATTCAGCAATCTGTAACAAAACCTATTGTATCTTATATTGCTGGCGTCACGGCACCAGCTGGGAAGCGTATGGGGCATGCCGGTGCCATTATTGCCGGTGGCAAAGGTACTGCAAATGAAAAATTTTTAGCCTTAGAAAAAGTAGGTGTTATCACTGTGAGAAGTTTAGCTGACATTGGTGAAGCCTTAATTACTTTGGTTAAATGATAGTGACATCGTATTATGTATTCTAATATAAGCATGATACGTTTCTTTTTTTATGATTTTTGAAGATATTTTCATTTAAAAATCAATTAGGATATTGTTTGGATGTATACGGCAAAAATGTGATACATCTGAGCATTTTTTTACTAACTATTTTTCGTGTTATATGATGGCATATCAAGATACGAAGACCTATCCTCTTTTTGCATTCATCCAAATAATAGTACGCGCAATATAAATCATCATTTTAAAATGCTTAACTTGCTTTATCAAAACAAGTTAAAACACGTCTAAAATATTTTAATCTAACCCATCAATTTTCAATAAGATCTCTTGATTTAAAAATGAACAGCTTGTTTATTTCTTATGAGCGTGTTTTGGAATAATGCCTAATGCTTTGGTTTTTTTTCGAATTAAGTCAGCATTATATCCTTTATCTGTTGTAATGCAGACTTGAAATATCAAAATTTAAAAAAAATGATTTTTTCATAATCGACTATTTAAATAGTCATATGACTGTTTTTTTTATTTGAAACTATTGTTTTGGATGTGAAAAGATAGACATTTTTTTTTATTCCTGTATGATTTGATTGATAGCTGTCGTTGAATAAAATATTTTTTTAGTAATATATTAACTCTGCGCTCTCATGTTCATGTTGATTCATTTTAATACTGATTGAGAGCATGTAATCCAAAGACATGATAAATATGCAATCTTTCTTTGGTAATAAAGAGGTGCTCTCTTAATGACACAAGATAAAGATACAGTAGAAAAATTCATTAATGCTAATGCACTAAAATTTGCTTATACATTATATGGAGAACCTGATGCGCCTGTTATTTTATTGATCTCAGGTTTAGGTCATCAGATGTTTTCTTGGTCTGATGAATTTTGTCATAAATTAGTCGATGCCGGTTTTCGAGTGCTTCGATTTGATAATCGTGATGTAGGTTTATCTTCTGAATTAAATAAATTTACGCCTAGTATCATTCGTTTATTAATGAGTCGATTTTTTAATACTTCTGTCAGCGTTCCCTACCGCTTAGAAGATATGGTAGAAGATAGTGTTGGCTTATTAAATCAACTTCAAATTGGCCGAGTACATATTGTAGGATTTGAAATGGGAGGTTGGATTGCTCAACGAATAGCGATTCAATACCCTGAGCGTATTTTATCAATGACTAATATTTCTTCTAGTATTGGATTTGGTCAACATATTAGAAATAAATGGCGTATTTTACTGAGTTTTTTTAAATGGGCAAATGCTAAACCGAGTAATTTACACAAACGCATCATCAACATGATGAAAATAATGACTGGATCTCTTAAATTAAATAAAGATATGCTCGAACAAAGTGAAGTTTATTTGTCTCGTCACGGTCATCCTAATGGAATTAAAAGACAATTAGCATCTTGTTTTTCGTCTATTCCTCAAAACATATCAGATTCACTCAAAAAATTATCTATTGCTTCTTTAGTGATACATGGGAAAAATAACCCTTGGATATCAGAGCACGATGCTAAAACATTAGCCACAACTATTCCTGGTAGTACTTTAGCTTTTTTAGATCAGATGGAGCACTATATCTCTGATCAATATATTGCACAAGTCACGGATTGGATTATTTTGCATACAAAAACAAGCGAAATGAGGCCCATCAGTTCTGAATTTAATAAGACAGATAAAAAGCAAGCAATGAAATCATCTCAAATAGATAAAATCATTGTAAAAAATATAAAAGTATCAAAAGTTGATAAAAAAAATACAGTGAAAGAAAAGAAAATGATTAAAAATGAAAAAGATTTGAGCAATAAAGTAGTCAATATAAAAGAAAAAAAACCAATGTCAATGAAGGTCACAAAATCAAAAATTAAAACAAATATCGATATAAAACCAGCTAAAAAAGTAGTCACTAAAAAAACACCAGCTAAAAAAGTAGACGATGTTGAAGTTGATGTTGTGAGTACTAAAAAAATAGTTAAAAAAAGAACAAAAGCAAAAGAAGATACGTTAGTTTAAATAAAAATTTTATCTCATGATGAAATGTGCTGTCATGAGATAAGTTTTAAAGTCTATCGGTCTATCTACGTAAGTGTGTAAATTCATATTTTAGCCCCTAAATATGACCTTGAATTCGATCAAAAAATACGCCCCAGCGTATAGGTGTAGTCCATTTTGCAGTGATATAATTAATTGTCAAGTATAACGTTTTGAACACCAATTCATCACTTGGAAATACACATTTATTCTTAGTGACCTTTCTTAATTGAGCACTAAACGACTCAATCGTATTGGTTGTATACATAGTCGACCCTGAAAAATTAATAAATATTATATCATTCAATGACTTATTTTATTACTAGCTTTTAATAAATGAACATAAATTACTTTCAAATAAGCCTGCGTTAATACTTTTTCGGCACTAAAATATTACG
>JAAOIJ010000064.1 GCA_015163815.1 Endozoicomonadaceae bacterium | reverse complement strand
CACATGAAGTAACATCTGCGGAGACAAGTCGTCCACAGGATCGATCACATGAAGCAATTGAACAAAAAGACCTTATAACATCTTTTAAAATAACTCATCTACAGGATATAGCATTTTCTCAAATACTAAAAATCGTGAATACGTCTCAATATAGCTCAAGATTGTTGAATAATCTAACTACAACCCTACAGCTTGACGAATGCAGTACGATGAATGTGGCAGATAAAAAGAGACAGATAAACCAGATATTGACAAAATTATCTGGGATATTAGATACTCTTTCAGAGAGAGAGACTGCAGCAATACACAGGGAGATCACTTCTGTTTGTCCTAATGTCACATCATTAAAGCTATTGCTTACTACATGGGCCAAGCAGGCATTACAAGAAGCACAACAGCTAGAAAACATCTAATATGAATTTAGCTTTATCTTCTAGCAAAACAGAAAACGATCAAAATCAAACTGTTTGCTCAATGAGCTCTATCAGCTATCTTGGTAAATAGTCGACTTTCCCAGTGATTGCGCCATGATTGAGCGATTTGCTGAAATTGATGCTCACTTTTTGGATCGATAGCGGATATTGCGCGCTATCGATCCAAAAAGTGAGCATCAATTTCAGCAAGCAGTATCTCGTTCATATTGCTATTTTTTTAAGTTTTATCTTTTTTTTCAATATTTTGATATCCTTTTTGCATTTTTTGATTCGAGCTGCATACTGTCTAGTTTATTTTACAGGCATGATGCGCATTATCATGATATTCTCGCATCATGTTGATTTCAAATCAATGAATGGCTAGGTTATATGACCTACTCAAAACTGACCGTATCATACCACCTGAAAATAAAGATGCAATACGACCAACATGAATTGTTATTTTTATACAAACTAATGAATTATAATGAATTTTTTATTATTAAAAAAAATTACTGATAATAGAACTTTTATGAAAAAGAACGGTCTTACATCAGACCTATATAATTCATAATCACTATTATTCAATAAGGCAAACAATGAATCCAGTCATGGAGACCACTCCTTCATCACCATTATCACTACCGTCAACGCCACCACCTTCACCATCATCTGCATATTCAGATAAAAGCGAAGAGAATATGCGTAAATGTATCCCTATGGAAACAGATAGAAATGAAAGCTTACTTAGCAGAAAACGAGCATATGATGAAAACGAACAAGATATAGATCATAAAAAAATAAAGATACATCAGCCGGAGGAGACTGCACTTATTAAAATATTAAAAATTATTAATGTGTCTCAATATGATACGACATTATTTCAGGATCTAGCTAAAATAAAAAATATTAAAGACGACATGGACAATAAAAATACGATAGAGCAAATAATGAAAAAGAAACAGCTAAGCAATATATTGAGAAGATTATCTGATATATTAGATAAGCTTTCACAGGAAGATATTGCAAAAATAAACGAGATAGTCACTACCTTTTTTCCTGATTTCAACACATTCCATCAATGTATCATTCAGGGGGCTGATCGTTTATTAGCAAAAGCAAAAGAACTAGAAGATAGTTTAACACCTAATATGGATTCAGCTTCATCTTCTAGCAAGACAGAAGACGATCAGGATACAATCTCTTACTTGCTAGATCAGCTCTATCAGCTATCTTTGTAAATAGTCGATTTGAATATTTTGAAAAAAATGACTGTCTCCATGCAGCATTCGTATTTTCAAATTATTCTTATCATATCCTATTTGAGCATTCAGATGCTACACAGGATTAAAATATATAAAAGTCATTATAATCAAATATTTAGGTAAAAATTATTCTTCAGATTGCAGATTACCCACTTTCATTTTTATCTCAATTTTCGATTAAAAATAACGAACAACTCAACCAGATCATACGCTAAAATAATTATTATATTATTGATTTTTATAAAAATTTACTTATCCTTTAAACCCAGCTGAAGCAAATGAGATCTATCCAAAAAAAATAGTAAAAGTACTGATTTTTATATCATCATTCAGCTATAATAGCTGAATGATGCGATATAGGGTTAAAATATTTTTGCATTAAAAGTCAATCCTCGTTTATGTGTTCTAAGAAATAGATTATGCTGTTGAGCATGCATTCAATAACGGTATGATGTAAAAAAAGAAGCAATAAGATTGAAATTGTATGACAAGATGATGAATTAATTCATGAAAGCATTGAAAAATGATGTACTATTGCGCGCACTCTTAAAAAAACCAGTAGACTATACGCCTGTTTGGCTTATGCGGCAAGCTGGGCGTTATTTGCCTGAATATCGAGCTTTGAGAAAAAAAACAGGTGACTTTTTATCATTATGCAAAGATAAAAGTTTAGCTTGTGAAGTGGCATTACAGCCATTAAAACGCTTTAATTTAGATGCGGCCATATTATTTTCTGATATTTTAACTATTCCTGATGCAATGGGCTTAGGTTTGTTTTTTGAAACTGGCGAAGGACCTCGTTTTAAACACCCTATTCGAACAGCAGCAGATATCAATGCATTACCGATGTTAAATGTGAATCAAGATTTAAGTTATGTGTTAGAGGCCGTTCGTTTAACTCGAAATGAACTCAATGGTAGCGTACCATTAATTGGCTTTTCAGGTAGCCCTTGGACTTTAGCCACCTATATGATTGAAGGTGGGTCCAGTCGAGACTTTCGATATACAAAAGAAATGCTATACCAGCAACCAGAGATCCTGCATCAGCTATTGCAATACTTAACCGATATCATTGTAGACTATTTAAATGCGCAAATAAAAAATGGCGCGCAAATTATACAAATATTTGACACATGGGGTGGCATCTTATCTTTTGAATCCTATCCTTTGTTTTCATTACAATATATTAAAAATATTATGAGCCGGCTGATGACTTCTTCTGAATCTTTACCGGTCCCCGTAATCTTATTTTCAAGACAAAGCGCTCAATTATTAGATATGATGGCTTTATCAGGTGCGACAGGGATTGGATTAGATTGGACTTTTCCCATACAGAAAGCTTATCATCAGATTGGCAAGCATGTTGCATTACAAGGTAATATTGATCCAGCTGTTTTATATGGCTCTAACCAAGTGATTCAACAAGAAGTTACAAAATTGTTACACAATTATTATACTGCATCTGGAATAAAAACAGGTTATGTTTTTAATTTAGGACATGGTGTGCCACAGTATGTCAATCCAGATAAAGTACGCCTGTTAATTGATACTGTACATGAACAATCAGTGCACTTTAATATACGCTGACAAGATTATTTTTGTTTATGATAGATTGATATAGCGGTATTGATTGACTCACTAAAGAACCTGTGAATTTTGAAGGTAAAAAAGAAGTCAGCATAAAATGATAAGGTTGTTTTTTGCGTAAAAGATCCAGATCTTTTTTTAAATATAATATTTGAATCGTATCGGTTCGATCTGAAGTCAAAAAAGGCATTTCTGTGACTAATTTAGCAGTTAACCAGACTTTATTAGCAAATGAACTCTTATGCATTGACTCAATAGTTACCAAAACATTAGCTGTGATTGTTGACCATCTGATATTATTTTTTTTATCAGATACCACGGTAAAAGGTCGTGAATCATCCAATACTTCATACACTGTCCTATTAGTTTTTTTCCGTAGCAATAAGCGTACAATGTAATTTTCATGATAGCTTAATTGCTTCGTATCATATTTTTCAGGCACTTTAATGAGGATAAATTGATTATATATGGTTTTATTTTGTTTATTTTCAATCACTTCTGCCATAACATACTGAGTATTTTCTATAAAATATTTAATTTGAATCTGCTGCGGTTGCAACTCATTAGCAGCATCAATCAGATAAGTATCAGGAGAGTCGACCGAATACCCGGGTAGCATGAGACAGACACCCCATAATACACTGATCATTGACAAGAATATAGCGCAGACTCTGCTCATGCTTTATGATCTCCAAATGATCATCTCATACGACTACTGAAAATTAAGTCATACTCAATCAATCATATGACGCTGATTATCTTGTAATATAAAACAGGTATCAACATACAACCTGCTAAAATTCAAAAATAGAAAGGTATTGAAGATAAGTATAATATTGATTCGCATAAAAAAAAATAAAATCGCAAATTTAAATAAAAAAAACTATATTAATGAATCACCTAGAGAATACTTCAAAACTAGATCTTCCAAATCATGTCAAGTTCTTTGCAATAGCGCTTATTTTTCACAAACAGATTGATCATCTGATGATTTATAAATCAAATAATGCAGGGGTATCAATCCAATTTAAGGAACTAGGGTCTAATTCTGTAATAAATTGAGACGGTTGATCAAAAAAATGCGTATAGGTTGCTGCATGATAAGGGGAGGTTAAATGCAGTCTATTTTTGGCTCGACTGCAAGCAACATAAAATAATTTACGCTCTTCTTCTAGCTTTTCAGGGTCTTCTAATGTTTTATAATGGGGTGTTTGTCCATCCAACAATGCCAAGATAAAAACGGTATCCCATTCTAAACCTTTGGCACTATGAATCGTAGATAAAGTCACGCCATCTGACCCAGAATCATTATTTTGTGATAAAGCTTGCATTTCATTCGGTGGATCCAAGGCTAATTGTGCTAAAAACAAATGTAATGTACTGTGTTCTAAGCAGAGTTGTTTTAAAATTTTAAAATCCTCGATACGAATCCGCCAATCATCTTCTAATTGTTTTAATTGTTCTATATAATATTGTTCAATATAGTCAAAGGTATCCAGTAAAGACAAGCTGGCTTCTATCTTTTGAAATACAGCATACAGAGTTTGAATCACTTCTTTTTTAAAGTATGCACTACTTTTTAAAGCACGAAATCCAGTTTTTTCTGTTACAATATGCTGTACCATTTTTTTTGCAGCTGAAGGCCCTATACCAGGTAATAATAATAAAATACGGTGCCAAGAAATAAAATCTGAGGTATTCCATATCACACGAAAATAGGCCAATATATCTTTTATATGTCGTTTTTCTATGAACTTAATACCCCCTACCATGGTAAAAGGAATATGTCTTTTCATTAATTCAATTTGTATAAAGTTAGATTGATAGGCTGCTCGAAATAACACAGCCATTTCATGAAAAGACAAAGATTTTTGATAGTGTTCAATTTGCTCTGCAATCCAAGTCGCTTCTTGTTTTTCTTGCATAAAACGCGTATAAGTTGGCTTCATGCCTTGCACGATTTGATCTGAGAATAATTTTTTTTTGTAACTCAAAGTCATTTGATCTGCAATAGCATTAATAAAATTTAAAATATGAGGTGTACTACGATAATTTTGCTCTAATTTAATGAGTGTCGCTTCATGGTATGTTTCACCAAATCGTAAAATATTTTCATAATTAGCACCACGAAACGCATAAATACTTTGATTATCATCCCCTACGACCATTAAAGCACAACTGGGTTGTTCCGCTAAAAGATCAATCAATTCTTTTTGAGGTAAGTTAGTATCTTGATATTCATCAACCATAATATGGTGATATCGAGCTTGAATCAATTGTTTAAATTCACTGTTATTTTTTAAATGCTCGGCAACAGTTTGAATTAAATCATCATAATCATATAAATGATTATTTTTTTTATAAGTCTCATATTGTTTGAAAATCTCAACGATTTTATCAGTATAGGTTATTAAGTCAGGATAATGTGTCTCGATGTATATTTCAGGTGATATGAGTGTGTTTTTTGAAGAAGATAATATTTTATATAATGTATTTTTTTTTGGAAAAATCGTATTATTTTTTTTAGGAATAATCATATCTTTTTTAATGAAAGCTAAAGCCTCTGTTGAATCAGTTTGATCAAGCACAGTAAACTGAGCAGATAAATTCAATAATTGACTATACCGTGATAGTAACATATGACAAAAACCATGAAACGTACCACTTGTAATATGTTGTGCAGCTTGATCACCTAATAAATTCATCACGCGATGTTTAATTTCAAGTGCTGATTTTCTAGTAAAAGTTAACAGCAATATCGTGTTTGCTGCGATCTTATTTTCTAATAAAAAACTGACGCGATAAGTTAGGATTCTTGTTTTTCCAGAACCTGCTCCAGCAATCACTAATGCTTTGCCATCAATATTGCACACAGCTTGTAATTGACTTGCGTTTAATGCTTGCGCATAAGGAATACGAAAATGGTCAGATAACTGAGTTGGCTGAACTGCTGTGATACGATTTTCTAATTGATCAATCGTGTTTTGTAAGCGCTGTTGTTTGGCTTTTAATTGCTCATAATGTAACATATTTACTTTTCAATAATGGAATCCAAGTTTGAAATTTACAGGAGGTATAGTCATGTTGTCAATTGAATTTAATCGATTGAATCAAATGATATTCACCCTTGTGATCTAAAAAATCAACGTTCGGTTTTCATATCGCTTGTCATATTTTGTCTATATGACAATCAAGATAACCTAATAAGCTATAAAGGCATAGGACATATCATTCTATATTAAATTGAAATGTATTGAAAAATAAAATATTTTTTTTGAAAAAAATGACTATTTAAGGTATGATATTGGTTTTTTAAACTTTTGTTTTTTTGAGTATCATCTTATGATCCTGTATTGAAGTGGCTTTGGATGATCGATGAAAATAACACCAGTGTGCTATCTCATGAGAATATGACGCTTTGAATAGCACCGTCTGCAATTAGTCGTGAAGGGTTAGGTGTATGTTTCAAAATTTGACAGATCGGTTATCAGCCACATTACGCAGTATAACTGGAAAATCTAAATTAACAGAAGATAATATTCAGAGTGCGCTTCGAGAAGTAAAAACTGCATTATTAGAAGCTGATGTTGCTTTAGGGGTTGTCAAAGATTTTACAAATCAAGTCCGTAAACGCGCTTTAGGAACAGAAGTCAAAAAAAGTTTAAAACCAGGCCAATTATTTGTTAAAATTATGACCCATGAATTAACGCAACTCATGGGTTCCGAAGAGGCAACATTAAATTTAAAATGTCAGCCTCCTGCTGTGATTTTAATGGCAGGATTGCAAGGTGCAGGTAAAACAACCACCGTTGCAAAGCTAGGATGTTGGCTCAAGTTGCATGAAAAGAAAACAGTATTAGTAGCCAGTACTGATATTTACCGACCCGCTGCAATTGAGCAGCTCTCTATTTTAGCACAAGAAGCTGAATTGCATTTTTTCCCTTCTACGATAAAACAGTTACCGAAAGACATTGCAAAAGCTGCTATTGCAGAAGCCACTTTACGCCATTATGATGTCGTTATTATCGATACAGCAGGGCGCTTGCATATTGATGATGACATGATGCATGAACTCAAAGCGTTACAGCAACTGATTAACCCCATTGAAACTTTATTTGTCGTTGATGCGATGACAGGACAAGATGCTGCAAATTCTGCCAAAATATTTAACGAAAACGTATCATTAACCGGTATTATTTTAACCAAAATAGATAGTGACGCCCGCGGTGGTGCAGCTTTATCTGTGAAATTCTTAACAGGAAAGCCGATTAAATTTTTAGGCACCGGAGAAAAAAATAATGCATTAGAACGATTTTATCCAGACAGAATGGCTTCTCGTATTTTAGGTATGGGAGATATATTAAGTCTGATAGAAGAAGCAGAAAACAATATTGATTCAAAAAAAGTCGATAAATTAATTAAAAAAATAAAAAAAGGAAAAAGTTTTGACTTTAATGATTTAAAAGAACAATTATTGCAAATGAAAAAAATGGGTGGCATTGCTTCGATGCTCAATAAATTACCGAGTAATATGATACCTGCTCATTTATCTATGAATTCTGGCCAATTGATGCAAGATAAATCTTTAGTCCGCATGAATGCCTTGATTGACTCAATGACACCTGAAGAACGAAGCAATCCTGATATCTTATCAGGATCTAGAAAAAAACGCATTGCAGCAGGTGCAGGCGCTGATATACCTGCAGTCAATCAATTGTTAAAACAATATAAACAATTAAGTAAAACGATGAAAAAAATCAAAGGTAAAAATTTGAATAGTTTAATGAATAATATGACGGGAACTAATACCATGTCTTTTAATTCTCGTCGCTAAAACGATAGGCCTGATATCAGTATGATATTTTTTTCACTGTATCATCACAGACTTGATGCTGATAAAATCAGCCTATAAATATTTTGAATCATCTGAAGACATTAAACTTGATATCAATTAAGCTATAATGATAAAAAAAGAGATAGGATAATACCATGCAAAAAGCAATTGAGACTGTAGCACAAGTTGATTGGCTGACCTGGAAACCTGATCAAATTGCCACTTTATTATTTATTATTCAAGACAATCGCGTCTTATTAATTAAAAAAAAACGAGGCTTGGGTGCTGGAAAAATTAATGCACCAGGTGGCAAGCTAGAGGCAAATGAAAGTATTGAAACATGTGCAATGAGAGAATTACAAGAAGAAGTCTGCCTAACGGTAGATAAAGTTCAATGGTGTGGAGAAAATTTATTTCAATTTACCAACGGCCATTCTATGCATGTGCATGTTTTTAAATCATTTGACTATCAAGGCATAGAAGCTGAAACAGATGAAGCCATTCCAATATGGACATCGTTAGATTGTATTCCATTTGATTTAATGTGGGAAGATGACCATTTATGGATTCCGCATATGTTAAATAATCAATATTTTTCAGGATATTATATTTTAGAAGAAGATACGCTACTCGATTCAAAAATAATCTTACTAAATGCTCCGAAACGTTAATCTGATGTGCCCAAATACCTGATCATGATATCATCATTGTAAGCCTTTGATATATTTAGCCTCCATGATCAATGACAGCCAAGCTCAAAAAATAAATAATACCACAACCAGAAAAGAACAAAAGGCAGTACCTGCACAAAACGCTTTCATACCTCAAGCATATCCTCATGTTGACTTCATCACGCAATATAAATCATCGGTTTAAAATGCCTCGCTAGCTTATCAAAACGAATCACATCCTGCTAGCTTATTTATAAAAACAGAGTGTATAGATATAGAAGATGATAAGATTTTAGCGATTTTAAAAGCACTCAATAATAGACCCAGACAAGTGTTCAACTATCGAACACCTAACGACGTTATGAGAGATAGACAAAGCACTTCATCGTGTTGAATAAACAAAATAAACAATCTATACTGGATTTTCAGATTGAGACGACGCCCTAGACTATTTTTCTGACACTATCTAGATTATCCTCTAAGTCTAGCGTTTGTAACGCAATGACAGCTTGCGTTCTATTTTGAACTTGAAGTTTTTTAAAAATAGCCGTAACATGCGCTTTCACAGTTGCTTCACTGATATTTAATTCATAACCCACTTGCTTATTGAGTAATCCTTGCCCTAACATCCCTAAAATACGAAATTGTTGCGGTGTTAAACTGGTAATACCTTTTTGAATCGTTGTTTGGCTTTTCATAGGATATTGATTATTTTTAAAAGCCGTCATGGTTTCTTCTGTAAACCACTGTCCTCCTTCACTAATAGTACGCAACGCTTCTTTTAGCTCTACATGAGACGTGGACTTTGGAATATAACCTGCTGCACCAATTTGCATCGCCTCGACCATGATCTTAATGTCATCATAAGTTGAAATTACCACAACAGGGCAATGAGGATAATTTCCTTTTAAAAAATGTAACCCAGAAAAACCATAAGCACCCGGCATTTGTAAATCAAGTAATATTAAATCAGGTGCTTCTTTTTTTTCCATAATACGCTGTAAAACATCAATTGATTCTGCTTCTGAACAATCGACATGTCCAATAGCATCTTTTAAAGCTAATTTCATTGCAGTGCGCAATAAAGGATGATCT
>JAAOIJ010000063.1 GCA_015163815.1 Endozoicomonadaceae bacterium | reverse complement strand
TTGATCAACATATTGTCTCCTTTTAGTATTACGTGGAATCTCTCTTGAAATCGTAGAAGGAGATCTTTTCAATGCCTTTCTTATTGCATTAATAGAATGAGACCTTTGCAATAAGACAACCAAGACTCCTGATATGATCTTTTTTATTAAAATAGTTTAAAAAATGAAGTAATTTATGTATTGTTTGAATAAAAAAATACATAAATTATTCATTGAACTGCTTATTGCAAAGGTCTCAGAATAATGCTTTGACAATAAGATATCAATTTTAGATTTTTCTTCTGCAGTCAAATGTTGATAAAAAGAAGTGATACGAATGATTAGAGGATGTCCTCAATCTGAAAATCATATATTGGTTGATTGTTTTTGCCTATAGACAAAGCTTTACTGCTGCACTTCACAATTAAAAAGGCAAAATCAAAGCATCTTATTGAAAATTTATTGGTTAGATTAAAATATTTTAGACGTATTTTGATTCATTTTGATAAACTAACTAGGTATTTTAAAATAATGATTGATATCGCGCATACTATTATTTAAGTGAATGCAAAATAAGGACACGCACTGACATTTAACTGATTTTTTGGCTATAGAAAATGCTTTACTATTGCAATTCAAACTTATGAAGGTAAAAAATATCACTTACATCAAACGCTTTCAATGTGAGACTGTCTATGAAAAACAAGCTGTTGTTTAAGATACTGATGACTGGTTCACTCTTTTATGTCTTACACTCTACCTATCTATACAGTAGATTTAATCAATTAGTTTTTTTTGGTGATAGCATGACAGATTCTGGCAATTACCCGATGCCAGAAAATATCCAGTATATCGAAGCAAAACATTTTAATTATTATGTGCCTATTACGAATCCTATTCAATGCAGCGAAGCAGAATTACCTGAATCTTTCATTAACAAGAGTTTGATTTTTATAAACAATAATCAGTTAAAAGTAACAGGATATAATATCATATGGCCATTTTACGTAGCTTATCATTTAAAAAATCCGCCTAAATTATATCGAAACAATGTATATAAACTCTGTTCTTATCAAGAAATACAGTATATATGCCAGGATCCTACTAAGCGATTGGAAGATTATAGTTTAAATTATGCATGGGTTGGAGCCGTAACAGGTCACCCAAATAATAGCTTGACTGAAGGTTGTTATCAATGTAGTAGCTATCCTAATCAACCTTTAGTTTTATCATTAGAAGAACTGATAAAAAAAAATCAGCAATACATGATAGACACATCCAAAGATTACAATTTTGATCGAAATAATCGCTTTAAATACCGCTCTTTAGCCATACCAGATTTGAATAAACAAGTGTCTATGTATTTAGCTGATACATATAACGCTGTGACAAAAAACGTTGGTTTTTTTATTTGGATAGGAGGGAATGATATCGCGTGGATGCTATCAAAAACACCTCTCTATCTTGCATCCAGTTTCTGCAAAAATTCATCTATAATCAAGATTTGGAAAAGAAAAATAGAGATCGTTTGCGAGCATATTCAACAAGCTATATTAAAAATAAAAACAAAATACCACTCTTTAGAAGAAAATTATACGATCCACCTCATGACAATCCCTGATATTACTCATTTTCCAACAACAAATCATATCATATTTAAGTACAGCCATTATATTCCAAGCCTATCTCAAAAAATGAGATATTATATACAACAATTAACTCAGTTATATAATGAAGCGTTAAAAACAAGATTTACAGATGATAAAAATATTAAAATAATAGATCTTGGTCAAAAAATAGATCTTTTAGCCAAATCAGTTCAATATAAAGAGCATATGACAACCAATAAATCTTATATCGATTACCTATTAGAGATAAAGAATAAATCTAATCCATGGGACACTTATAATAGAGATCACAATCGTTTTTTTACATGGAATCATAGCCACTTATCAGCATCTATGCATAAACACATCGGCATGTATATTATCAATCAATTAGAAAACCCATCTTAAACTATGATGCTGAAGCGTAACACTTTAATGTCGATGACAATGCCATATGATATATGATACAATTTTTTATTGGCTCAGGCCTCATCAAAGGGGCTCTATATTGACAAATACAGATGCATGATTTATACCAAAAAAAATCCAAAAAAATCTTTGATCTGGATGCCAGCACCGTGTGCTGTAGATATTGAAGAACCTATGTACAGTTGGCTAACTGATCCTCAATCTTTAACTGAAAAGCTAACTGAATACTATCAAGCACCTGTGATCGTTCAAGTTTTAGAGCAAACATGCAAAAAACCTTCTACTAAAGAATTAATCTATTTAAATCAATATCCTAATCAATCAGACTATATCATACGAAACGTACTTTTGATTTTGAAAGGAACTGTTCGCATTTATGCCTCTAGTATTTTTTCAAATACAAAACATCCGATACTCAAACCATATTTTCAACATTTTAGTCACCTCCCTTTAGGAGCTTGGTTATTTCGTCAACCTGGGTTAACGCGCAGTCCTTTTGACATCACGTATACACATCGACTGAACTTACCGATTGAAGCTCAAAAAATATCATTAGATTATATCTGGGGGCGAAGATCTATATTTTCATTAGACTCAACCGTACATGTCGCAGTATCCGAATTTTTTCTTACAGCCTGTTCAGCACCATGATTATGCTATCAATGCAACCAAGGCTATCTTAAAATTGCAGCAATATACACTTTAAAAGCCAATTTAGAGAAACAAGCACTGCCTGTAGATGTGATGTGGGCAATCATTGATAATAGCGCTCAGCATAGAATATATTGCTTATTGGCTTCATGTTTTAAAGCACAAAAAAAAAGGTTGTTTAAGGCATAAATTGAAATAATCATAAAATAAGTACTCATTTCATGGCGATCAGGTAAAATAAGAACATGACGTGTCATGCAATTCATGATGAATAGATATTCAATACTGAACTGATGTGTATGCTACATTTATCTCATTTACCAGACTACCTAGCACTCATTCGATTTTATAATCCAATCGGTAGCTACCTGTTAATATGGCCTAGCTTATGGTCTCTATGGCTTGCTAATCAAACTGCACCTGATTTCAAATATACTGCTATTTTTATACTAGGTGCTTTCTTCATGCGTAGTGCTGGCTGCATTATCAATGATTATGCTGACCGCTATATCGATAGGGCAGTACAACGCACTCAAAACAGGCCATTAGCTCAAAATCGATTAACCAAGCAAGAAGTTATCACTTTACTCCTTTTATTGCTTAGTTGTGCCAGTGTTTTATTATTATTTTTGAATACACTGACACAATGCTTGGCCTGCTCTGCTATCATTGCCAGCTTAATCTACCCTTGGATGAAACGATATACGCATTGGCCTCAAGCCGTGTTAAGCCTTGCTTTTACTCATACTGTTTTAATGGCATGGACTTCACAAACGAATCAAGTCAATTGGACAGCTGGTTGGTTAATGGGGGGTACTTTTTTTTGGATTATTGCTTATGATACGTACTATGCTATGGTTGATCGAGAAGATGATATGCGCATTGGGGTTCACTCTACCGCTATTTTATTTGGAGCCCATGATCGGCATTGTATTGCAATCCTGAATGTTTTAACTTTAAGTTGTTTCAGCTACCTAGGCTATCGATTGAATCTCAATCTATATTATACGATGAGTTTATTGATTACTGCTGGACTATTCCTCTATCAATATGTGATAACACGCCATTATAGCCGACAAGCTTGCTTGCAAGCTTTTTTATTAAATCACTGGGTAGGATGTATCTTGTTTTTAGGTATTTTAATGAGCTTAACCTAAACCGACTATATCGATAATTTTAAAAAACATCGTACTTAATTGTTTTGTATGAAAAAAATCTATCAGAACAGATAAATAGAATCATCATGCGTTTTGTTTTTCATCCCGTTATTATTTTATTTTGAGGCCTATTTTGACCATATCCATTACAACTGAATTCATTCGAAAAACACTATATCCTATCGAAGTCATCGATACGCCTGATATATTAAAGCAATATGCTCATGATACTTTAAGCTGTTATGATACGAATGCAGCAGCCATTTTATTCCCTGAGAACACGGAACAAGTACAAAATATTGTACAATTTGCGAAAAAACATCATTTAAAATTAATCCCTTCCGGTGGCAGAACAGGAATGACAGGTGGAGCCACAGCCATACAACATGAACTCATTATCTCTATGGATAAAATGAATCATATCTTATCTATTAATAAAACAGAACGCTTAATCACTTGTCAACCGGGTGTTATTTTACAAACATTGCATGAATATGTTGAATTACACCGTTTATTTTATCCCATTACACTTGCTGCTAAAGGATCCTGTCAAATAGGTGGAACAATTGCCACCAATGCTGGAGGTGTTCATGTTGTCAAATATGGCAATACACGGCAATGGGTCGCTGGATTAAAAATCATTACAGGTAATGGAGATTATCTCGATTTAAATAGTCGAGGATTAATGAAAAATAATACAGGATATGCTTTACATGAATTAATTATTGGATCAGAAGGGACGTTAGGTATTATTACAGAAGTCACCCTGAGATTAACGCAATTACCCAAAAAACCCATGACGTTATTACTAAGTCACGACAGTCTTCATCATGTAATGACATGCTTCAATACAACGAAACAATCTATCACATTACTGGCCTTTGAATTTTTTGATCAATCGTCTCTAAATCAAGTCATGCAACATCAAACATTACAACAACCTTTTCAAAATGAAGCACCGTTTTATACATTAATTGAATGGGAAGCAACACCTGATTCAGAAGAACTTGTTTTTCAGTTACTTGAAAAAGGGTTGTCAGAAGGCTGGGTGTCAGATGGCGTATTCAGTCAAAATGAAACACAACGCGAGCAATTTTGGCAATACCGAGAACACATTAGTGAAGCATTACGACAAGATCAACCTTATAAATATGATTTATCGATTCCTATTGCTTCGATTCCAGACTTTTATGAGCAGGTGATGCCGTTATTTCAACAAGACAGCATGAGACTACAAAGCGCATGGTTTGGTCATATTGGCGATGGAAATATTCATCTCAATGTCTTTCAATCGACTCCTAATATGCAAACTGAATTTTATGCCAAATGTGAAAAATTAAATCAAACACTTTTTGCATACGTTAAAAAATATGGAGGTTCTATTTCAGCAGAACATGGTATCGGGCTACTCAAAAAGCCTTATTTGTCTTTTAGCAGAAGTGCATCGGAAGTCAAACTCATGCAACAAATTAAAACAATATTTGATCCTTATCATCTTTTAAATCCAGGCAAAATATTTGATATGCCTTCAGATGATCATCATCAAAATAGCGCTGTGTGATCTAACTTTTCAAAACAAATGATGAGCGCACTTTTGAAGGGGTGCATTGTTTTGACAAGCCAGCTATCCAATTGTCAAACAAGCGTTGTGCCACTAAGCTGTCTAATGGTTTATTCATTAATTGTTTCGTTTGCCATGCTAGCTTCTGCATCCCTCGCGCTTCAAAAGTCGTTAACCGTTCATCGACAGCATACCAAGGTTTGTTAAAGCGATCACTTAATCTACAAGCAAATTTTCTTGCACGCAAAGCCATAGGAGACCAAGATCCATCCATATGTAATGGAATGCCGACAATAAAGGCATCTGGTTGCCAATCAAATACTAATTTTTCTAAATCAAAAATCCGTGGAATGCCAAATTTTGCAGGGATGATCGGTAAAGGATTAGCAGTTTGCGTCACTGATTGCCCAACAGCAACACCTATTCGTTTAACGCCAAAATCAAAAGATAACACCACTTTCCATGGTAAAATAGAGGGCTTAGACAACGGTTTCTTGATTGTTTTTTTCATATCATTTAAACCGACGAACTCATCTCTTCTGTTTTTTTGAATGCTTTTAACGGATTGCTAGAAACGTTAGGCTGGTCGTTAATGTCAGTCATCCAATGCTGATATTTTATATTATTTCCATGAAGAACTTGATGAAAGCTTGATTTTAAACAAGTTGAAATAGGGCCAATGACACCTGATCCTATCTTGATATGATCCACTTGTATCACTGGCATTAATTCAACGGCAGTTCCAACTAAAAACATTTCATCAGCTAAATATAACTCATTACGTGTCAAATTTTTCTCAACAACTGGAATGTTTAAATCACGCGCTAAATGAAAAATAGTATCTCTGGTAATACCAGGTAAAATATTAGCGTCTGTTGGCGTATAGAGTATTTTATCTTTGACAATAAATACATTAGATGAACTGCCTTCTGCAATAAATCCTTCCAAATCCATTAAAATGGCTTCATGATAACCAGCATTTTTTGCTTCCTGTAAAGCCAATAACGAATTGGTATAATAACCGGTTGCTTTTGCTTTTGTTAAAACGCTATTCACGCTATGGCGCCTGAAAGTAGATGTTTTAACTTTGACACTATTTGCTGTAGATGCTGTAGATGCTGTAGATGCTGTAAAATAATTATCCCAAGACCAAGCAGCAATCGCAACATGCACATCTTGTAAATTTTTAGGATATACACCTAAAGAAGCATCACCATAAAAAACAATAGGGCGAATATACGCTGCCAATAATTTATTTTTTAATAATACTTCTTTTTGCGCATGCAACAAAGTTTCATAATCAAAAGGCATCAATAAATTCATTAATTTTGCTGAATTAAATAATCGTTTTGTATGCGCCTCTAGTCTAAAAATAGCTGAACCAGATTTTGTAGAATAGGCTCTGACGCCTTCAAACACACCTGAACCATAATGCAAACCATGACTCATCACTGAAATATTGGCATGATGTTCTGGTATCAGCGCACCGTCATACCAAATGACTGTATTTTTACTCAGAAAACT
Source organism: Endozoicomonadaceae bacterium (assembly GCA_015163815.1). Lineage (GTDB taxonomy): Bacteria > Pseudomonadota > Gammaproteobacteria > Pseudomonadales > Endozoicomonadaceae > JAAOIJ01. The sequence goes on along the minus strand of JAAOIJ010000063.1, from coordinate 3,207 downwards.
CATAATAACTCCTTAAAATTTAACGAGTTTTAATTAAAAAATTCATTTTTATTCCACTATCACTAGATTATACTTGATTATATTGAGAGCTATCATACGCAATCTAACAACAACACACAATATGTCTTCATAAGAAGCTTGATGATTTAATCAACCTATTATTGCTCATTTCACTTATAATGTTCTGATTTAAAGAGTAAAACATCTTATTTATTCGTCTATTATATTGTTTATCTCATGGAGTAGATTAATGTCAATTAAATATATGCAAGACATCCCTTTAGCTGGCAAACGCGTCCTGATTCGATCTGATTTAAATGTACCAATACAAAAAGGTCAAATTACAAGTTTTACGCGCCTTTTAGCTTCCATTCCAACGTATCAACAAGCCTTAAAATCCGGGGCTCGCATCATGATTATGTCGCATTTAGGTAGACCTACAGCTGAGCAATGGGATGCTTCCTTTTCTTTAGCACCTGTTGCTAAAGCACTTTCAAAATTACTCAATCAACCGGTTCATTTTATTGAAAATTTATTGAATATACAAGAAGCTCCTAAAGATCACTCCATTATTTTATTTGAAAATGTACGCTTTTTAGAGGGGGAAATCAGTAATCAAAGCCAGTTAGCGCAAAAAATGGCTGATTTATGCGATGTTTTTGTTATGGATGCTTTTGGATCAGCCCATCGAGCACATGCTTCAACTTGTCAAACAGCATTATTAGCCCCTATCGCTTGTGCAGGCCCTTTGCTACAAAAAGAATTGAAAGCATTAGAGCATGCTGCTATTAACCCTAAAAAACCTTTATTGACAATCGTTGGGGGCTCGAAAGTCTCCAGTAAATTAATGCTTTTATCCAGCTTAGCAAAAAAATGTGATCAATTAATAGTCGGTGGAGGCATTGCCAATACATTTTTAGCTGCTGCAGGCTATCCTGTAGGTCAGTCATTATATGAACCCAATTTAATAGAGGAAGCAAAAAAAATATTACAACAAACACAGATCCCCTTACCCGAAGATGTCGTGGTGGCATCTGCATTAAAGCCAAACGCAATCGCGACAATTAAAAACATACAAGATGTTGCATCACAGGATATTATTTTAGATATTGGCCCTAAAACGCAAGCTTATTTTACACAATTAATACAAAAAGCGAAGACAATTATTTGGAATGGACCGGTTGGTGTTTTTGAATATGAACAGTTTAGTCACGGCACACACACGATCGCCACAGCGATTGCAAAAACAACTGCTTTTTCTATTGCAGGTGGAGGAGATACGATTGCTGCGATTGAAAAATATAATATATCCGACAATATTTCTTATATCTCTACAGGCGGAGGTGCTTTTTTAGAGTATCTTGAAGGAAAAACACTGCCTAGTGTTGCGGCATTAACAGCATCAGCACGTTAAAAAACATAGATCATCAAATCGTTATGCTACAATGTTTTTTGATATCATCAATCTATACTGCATATGATTTGCAATATATCTAAAGGGATCCGATAGGAGACAGACTTAATGCCATTGATTAGCTTAAAACAGTTATTAGATCATGCAGCCGAAAATCATTATGGAATTCCTGCATTTAATGCTGCAAATTTAGAACAAATGCAAGCCATTATGGAAGCTGCGCATGAAACAAATAGCCCGGTGATATTACAAGCTTCAGCTGGTGCAAAAAAATATTCAGGCACTGTTTTCTTAAACCATCTCATGCAAGCAGTAATTGAAACATATCCTCATATTCCAGTTGTATTACATCAAGATCATGGCACTTCTTTTACTGTTTGTCAGCGTTCAATCCAACAAGGCTTTTCTTCTGTCATGATGGATGGTTCATTAAAAACAGATGGGAAAACGCCAGCCTCATACGAATATAATGTAAATATTACACGCGAAGTGGTACAGGCTGCACATGCTTGCGGCGTGTCTGTTGAAGGTGAATTAGGGTGTTTAGGATCATTAGAGTCTGGCTTAGCGGGAGAAGAAGACGGTATAGGTGCAACGTGTACTTTGACGCAAGATCAAATGCTTACAGATCCTGATGAAGCAGCTGATTTTGTGAATAAAACAAAAGTAGATGCCTTAGCGATTGCTTGTGGTACTAGCCATGGTGCTTATAAATTTTCTCGCCCCCCAACGAATGATATCTTATCTATGACACAAATTAAAAAAATTCATGATAAAATCCCCAATACACATTTAGTCATGCATGGATCGTCTAGTGTACCTCAAAATTGCTTGCATCTTATCAATCAACATGGCGGTAATATTCCTGAAACCTATGGTGTGCCTATAGAACAAATTCAAGAAGGCATTCGGCATGGTGTCCGAAAAGTCAATATTGACACAGATCTTAGATTAGCGGCAACAGGTGCTATTCGGGAGTTTTTTGCTGAAAACCCTACTATTTTTGATCCTAGAGCCTATTTAAAAGTAGCAAAACAAGCCATGAAAAATATTTGCCTGGAACGATATAGAGCGTTTGGTTGTGCAGATCAAGCACAACATATTAAGCCGCTTCATTTAGAATTAATGGCTTCATATTATGATAAAAATCAATAAAATATAAATTGACTAACAAATCGTATGATGATATGGCTATCAGGATATAACATTTGATAGCGATCAAATCCTGATGTAAAAAAACAGAATCAACATGACACTTATTGAAACAAGTGTCGTTTAAACTGCTTGCAGCAACATTCACTGAAAAAATGCTCGCTGTAGACATTCATGAAGACATCATCTCCCTCATTTTAAAAAATAGACCCTAAAAAAATTATCCTTATTATCAAAATAAAATACGATGAAAAAACTGATTTGTCAGGATTCATTTCATATAAAGCATTAGCGTGGTATAACAACAAACGCTGAGACCTTTGCAATAAGCAGTTCAATGAATAATTTATGTGTTTTTATATTCAAAAAACACATAAATTACGTCATTTTTTAAACTATTTTAATAAAAAAGATCATATCAGGCGTCTTTGTTGTCTTATTGCAAAAGTCTCAGACCCTATATTTTACATCAAGATCATCACAAGCGAAAAAGTGAACAACCTAATGATCCTGTCAATGTGAAGAAGCCTTGTTATAGTAAGACTCTATTTGAATACACTCAATAACTGAATAAGCATACGATATTTGTTCAGAATAATACAATGTCTTCCAAACTTCTCATGCCATATCAAAACAATCAT
>JAAOIJ010000062.1 GCA_015163815.1 Endozoicomonadaceae bacterium | reverse complement strand
TTTTAGAAGTATTTCAACTCGTTTTGATAAGCTAGCTAGGAATTTTAAAGCGATGATTTATATTGCGTGTGCTATTATTTTGGTGAATTCAGAATGAGGACACGCCCTAGTTCGCAAGCTTTAAATTGGCTAGTATTTTCTAAAGTGTCTATCTGAAAATATATAATATCATGATCTTCAAATGGAATAATTCTTTGAATAGGAAGACCTGTATATTGATAAATAATGATGGGATTACTATAATAATTATATATGACATCGTCAAGTGAGTCGTATTGTTGGAGCTGTATTTTATTCTGTTTTTTTATTGTTTTGAATATTTCTGCATTTTTTTGTATTGTTTTTCTTTTTTCATAGAATAAACGAGGATATATTGCGTTATCTTATTCGTCTCGTTGTTATTTTTAAGCGGTGATGAGGTGAAGATTGTTATATCTTGTGTAGAGTTACTGGATGGGGTATGGGTAAAACAAGGATGAGCGAGTAAATAACCAAATTTTTTTATTGAAAATAAATAATATTTTAATTGCTTTTTAGAGTATACTTGAGGTCTATTTTTTTACTTTTATAACAAAGCGGTCGTATATAGTCCTGTAAATCTAATGCCCTCAATTTCTCATTAAAACATAATTCTGTTATAGGTAATGATAGCTCTTTTACTATGCGACAGCCATTTAGTGTAAAGACAATTGATATTCTGTCTGCTGATTTTATTTCTGTTGGTTTGTCATTTTGAGTTATTGGTAGTTGAGTTTCAACTTCATCAAGGTTGGTGTGATTGGTTGTATAAAATATTGTATGTTTTATTGAAATTATATTTTTTTCATGTAGCTATTCTCGGATATTTTGTATTATTGAAATAAGGTGTCTTGATTTTTCCATATCAAAATAATAAAGAAATTCATTTTTGATCATTTGTTCTGAATCTTGTGCCTGGAAAGCAGGAGATATTTCATGCACAATAGCAAATGGTTGTAAAGTAACTGAGTTTGTATAGAATGTTGCCTGGATATCTAAGATAGTATGATTTTTTTTTGAACCTGTATTTTCATCAGAATTTGATTTTGGTGTATATACTATAGGGATTGAGTTGAATATTGTGTTGTTTGTTCATTTCCAGTAGTGCGCTGTATCAGATTTTTTATAATACGATAAAATGTATTTTTGTGTGGATTCTGTTTTTTCTATGGTTAATATTTACTAATAAATAGGTTTTTTCATGTATTTTTTTTCATAATATAGAGCAATCTGTATAAGCATTCTGTTGAGTTAAATTTGGAAGTGCTTGCACTAAACTGATGCTTCCTAATGTGCTGTATTGATCTTTTAAGAGACATAACGCTTCCGGATTTTGAGAATAATATTCGAAATATTGAGGTTGAGCATACGCTTGATTTGAAATAATGATGAATAATAAATGTAAACGAAATAAAAAATTAAGACAGATTTTTCAAGAAAAGTGATAAGGCACAGTAATATGGCTCCAGTTATGCAATATATTTTTTATTCAAAAAAACAGAAAATATTTAAACATAAAGTATTTATTATTGCAATTTTTTTCTTAGCGATATAGATGAGTATCAGAAATCGAGCATAATTTAATGTATTATGTTCTGGTGTGATATTTATTAGCGTTTGACTGTTTTTTTTTGGCTATAGACGATGCCTTCTTGTTTCACTTCACACTTGAGAAGGCAAAATAAAACATCAGAAAAAAGAGTGGTCTTATCTCGAAAAGTGTTTTCATGATTTTCATCCTAAGTTATTATTTTTGATCATCTTTTAAATATATCTATGAGTAAATTTATTGTTATGCCTATTTTATATCATCTATATATTCAATCAGCTGAATTAAGATTGTATTATTTAAATAATTTTGAGGCAACATCTTTGAAATGATCTGCAAAATGAATTTTCATATCTTGTTTAATATAGATGGGTAATTCATTATAATCACGCTGATTGGCTTTGGGTAAGATTAACTCTTTTACACCATTTCTTTTTGCAGCAATGACTTTTTCTCGAATGCCGCCTACAGGTAGCACTTTGCCTGTTAATGTTAATTCACCTGTCATGGCTAAATGTCTTGGTTTTCTTTTTTTTGCAAGGCTTAGTAATGTACTTGCCATAGTAACTCCAGCACTGGGCCCGTCTTTTGGGGTTGCACCTTCAGGCACATGTAAATGAATAAAAGCATCTTCAAAAAAATGTTGAGGGATATCGTATTTTTTAGTCGTTGACATAATATAACTGTATGCAATTTCAGCAGATTCTTTCATGACATCGCCTAGTTTTCCAGTTAATTTCAATCCGGCACTTTTTTTATGAACACAGGAGGCTTCAATAGGTAACGTATCCCCGCCCATAGAAGTCCAGGCTAATCCAGTAATGACACCCACTGCATTAATTGCTTTTTCATTTTTAAAATACGGTTCGCCAATATAATCTATTAAATTTTTTATATTGATTATTATTTTTAGTGTCGGTTTTTTAAGAATTTTGACAACAGATTTTCTGATAATGCGTGCTAATAATTTTTCTAAATGCCGTACACCTGATTCTCGAGCGTACCCTTCGATAATTTGTTTCAGTCCTGCATCAGAGATGACAATTTGTTTGTTAGTTAAACCAGCTTTTTTAAGTTGATCTGGCCATAAATGATTTTTAGCAATGAGTATTTTTTCTTGTGTAATATAACCAGATAAGCGAATAATATCCATTCGATCTAATAAGGGACTAGGAATTAAATCATGTTGATTTGCAGTACAAATAAAAAATACTTTTGATAAGTCAACGCGCATGTCTAAATAATGGTCTAAAAATTCAACATTTTGCGCAGGATCTAGTACCTCTAATAGAGCCGAAGCAGGGTCGCCGCGATATGATTGACCCATTTTATCAATTTCATCTAGCATAATCACAGGATTACTGATTTCAACTTCTTTTAATGCTTGGATTAATTTTCCAGGCATGGCACCAATATATGTTCGGCGATGCCCTTTAATTTCAGACTCATCTTGCATGCCACCGACACTAAATCTATAAAATTTACGACCCAGAGCATTGGCAACTGATTTTCCAATAGATGTTTTTCCGACACCAGGAGGGCCAGATAGTAATAAAATAGAGCCGGAAATTTCCTTTTTATAGACACCTAATGCTAAAAATTCAATAATACGATCTTTCACATCATGCAATCCATCATGGTCCTGGTCTAATATTTTTCTTGCAGAGATTAAATTTAAGTTGTCTTTTGAGCATTGACTCCAAGGTAGCAAAGTAATCCAATCTAAATAATTTCTGCAGATTGAAAACTCAGGAGACCCTAATTCTAAAAGAGAGAATTTTTCTAATTCTTGGTTTATTTTTTTCGTATTTTCTTCTGTTAATGTTTTATTTTTTAGACGCGTTTTAAATTTATCTAATTCAGATGTTTTATCATCTTTGGATAGTCCTAATTCTTTTTGAATAATTTTTAATTGTTCTTTTAAAAAAAACTCTCGTTGTTGTTTGCTAATTTGATTATTCACTTCTTCTGTTATTTTATGTTGCAGCAAGGCAACTTCTTTTTCTCTTTTAATTAAAGTGAGTACTTTTTCCATTCGACGCATGAGCGGAATCGTGTCTAAAACATCTTGAAGATCTTGAGCTGCAGCTGTTGTAATTGCAGCTGCAAAATCAGCTAATGGAGATGGATCTTTAGGGTTAAAACGATTTAAATAATTTTTTAATTCTTCTGTATATAAAGGGTTTAAAGGTAGTAATTCTTTGATCGCATTGATGAGAGCCATTGTGTAGGCTTGAATTTCATCTGCTTTTTCTATTGGATTTTCAGGGTATTCTACTTGCACCAAATAAGGTGGAGCCTTACGAAGCCAGTTTATAATTTTAAATCGTTTTAGTCCTAATGCAATAAATTGAATTTGATCATTGACTTCTACAATATTGTGAACTTTGACTGCACAACCAATGATTGGAAATTTTGATGACTCAATTGGATGATCATGGAAATCTTGAATATAAGAGAGGCCTAATATTTTCTCAGGTGTTTGATGAACGCGTTTTAATGTTTCATCCCAGCGTGCATGCCTAAATTCTAAAGGTTGTATTTGAGCTGGGAAAAATGGCCTATTTGTTGTAGGCATTAGATAAATTTTATCTGGCATATTTTGTTCTGGTAACGTCAGAGAAGCATGTTTAGCAAAGTTATCATCATGATGGCGATCTGATTCGGAGGCTGTGTTTTCAGGTGTTTCATCAGGATTGACGCTGTTAGGCATAATAAATATGATCGCTATTTTTGGCTAATTGGCTAAAATGAAATTTTCAATATCTTAATTTACGACTAGAACATGCTATGAACATCAATAATTTATATTATAAATCGTTTTGTTGTCCTTGTATAGAGTTGTGAGTAAGGATTAAAATGCCAGTACATTTTTTGTTTTTGTGTAGATTAAAAAAATAAATTGTATAATTGATTTATTTTTAATCAATTATTGTATCATAATTTAGTATTGAAATAGGCTGATATACGGCATAGCATGAGTAAAACAATAAAAAAAGAGAAGGTATTTATCTTTATTTTTTTGTATAAGCTTCTCTTCAAGTTTAGCGATAATATCTGTGCAAGCTCTTGATATGTGATCAGTAAATGATTTGTATCATAAAAATTTTATATCGCTTTAACGGGAAAACTCAATCAAATACTGATTATTCCGATTATTTTTCTATTGCAAGAATAAAAGTAATCAAATTATGACCATCCTATTATTCTTATTCTCCAACCTTTGGTACCGGAGTAATTTTCTTTTGAAGTTCTGCTATCTTAAGAGGCAAATCCTTTATACTTTCTGATTCTAATAAGAGTTTATGTATATTGTCAGTTTGACTATGTATTTCTTCATACTGGTTCTGTATCTTTGTATTAAGATCTTTGATTTCTGTTTCTAAATCTTCAGATAAATCATTCCAGTCACCGAGGCTTTCTAAATAAGTGTTGTATCCATCTGTAATTTTTGTTATTTCTTGTTTTCTTTGATTCAGCGTCTTTCTGTCAGTCTCTACTGATGATTCGAAATGACTATCCGTTTTTTTCTGACAGCAAAAGTAGATCACTGTTGGGATGGTAATACATACAATACTCATCAAAAAAAGACTGCTTGCAGCTAAAGGTTCATTATATACATGCGTTATTTCGTCAAATGAGTAATTGATGATTGACTTTATTGCGCTATTAATATTCATGATGTTGTCTCCTATAATATCCATCTAATAAAAGTGATTCTAATTAATAAGACACTAATAAAAAAAATAAGTTCATTTTTTAGAGAATATAGATTAAAAATATATTTTCATTCGGAATATTAGGCGATGGAAGCATGATACGACTAAAGTTATATAGTGTTGATTGATAAAAGAGACTATAAATAATATAACCGTTTTATTATGCACTCATAATTTTTTATAGGCCTCCTATTTTTTAAATTATTTTTTCATAAAAAACATCATGTTCAATATTTGTTTAGATTAAAGATAGATTGATGTATTTCAAAAGAAAGATTTATCTAAATATAGACCTTTATTATAACCAAGGAGACTTTATTATGAATCAGAGAGAAAACATACAAAAAATAGCGTTGATTGCAGTTATTTCTTCAGCTGTTAGTGTTGGAAGCTTTGCTTTAGCTTCATTTTCAGGGTATGTCGTCCAAAACATAGCGAATAGTGCAAAAAATGACAATGTTGTTGAAATGTTAGGCGGAACTGCTATTTTGGGGATGGGTTTTGCTTTTTTTAGTTGTGCTTTATATTTTGGCGTCACACACTATTTTGGAGGAGCTGAAATAGAAGAAGATGCCTCAGTGCAAACGAATAAAAGAGGAACAAATCAGATAAAAGATGCATTAACATCATTGCTAAAGGAGTGCAAAGATCATCAAGATCAGTATAAAGAAAGACAAGAGCAGAATAAAGCTCTGTTGCCTACTTTAAATCTCCTTAATCAAAGCATTGTGCTCTTAAAAGAATTGCAAAAAGGTATAGTTAAGGCTCTAGATCCTAATGATTTGACAATAGATTTATTCAATGGAGAAAAACGAGATCAAGTCAATGCACAGATAGACGAGATTAAATCGAAACTTCAAGATAAAGGAGTACAATTCAAGAGAGGGAGATATTGATATTAATTATCAATCATTTATGAAGCTAGTCTTGTGTTTATGCGAGTCTGCCACTAGTTAGGTTGTGTCATTGTTTTTAACACTTAGTGTATAATATTTTTTTCTAAGTTAGTCGATCCTGAAAAAAATAAATACCATGTAATTTAATGCCTTATATCTTTTTCTTATCTAATATAATGAAGAGGCTCTCTTGACATTTTGGAAAGCAGTCTTGTAAATGCTTTTCCTATGGGATTAAATAGCAAAATGCTTTGACAGTAAAGTATCAGTTTGAGAACTTTTCAAGTATTGATAAGCCATATCATGCTCCTTCATGATCCCTTGAGACAAAGCAGGGATACGAATGAGTAGGATGTAACTGTTTTGTGGCTATAGATTATGTCTTACTGTTGCGTTTTATACTTGAGAAGGCAAAAAGATAAAATATATTTTCTTTTAAAATCATTCGATTAATCAATACATTTTCAATTTTATTATATAAAACAGCAGATAAATGGAACTAATATGCTTATTGACGCTCTAATTTCATGAAACCATTTTTTTAAACAAATAATTTTATGAGGTGATTTATGCAAGCCACGACGAGTATGATTAACAAGCTAGACTCTAGTCTGATGCAGAAAATAAAAAAAGGCGTTCAAGATCAATCGCCTAAGACTAAATCAGCATCAGTCTTAACTGCAACTAGAATTGTTCAAAAACTTAATTTGAGTTTAACAAAAAAAATAAAAGAGATCGATTTCTTTAAAAAAACTGAAAGTTTTGATTCAGGTCTGTGGGTAGAGCACGTTTATAGTATCATTGAGAAGAACTTACAAGACAATGTAGAAAAATTACCCTATTTATGCAAACATCTGGGTGTTAGCTTGCCTGTGGATATTACTCATCGAGAATCGGCATCAGAAGCCGCTTTACTCCCATCAGAAGTGATTTATCCTTTATCTCAAGAAGTGTTTCAAGAGATTAATAGACTAAAAATAATGAACGAAGGAAAGTATGATTCTGAAACAGGGAAAATCGAGTACTATCTGGTGACAATGACAAAAGATGCGATAGGAAGGGGTTCATTGCTTTTTAATGATGATCTGGGGCGTCAAGAAGAATTGATTGATCTAGGTATATTCGAATTCGATGAACTCTTAGAAACTGGAGATAGCGCTTCTTTACGAGATTTGAAAGCATACACGGAGTCGCGTCTTTTAGAAAGACTACGTGGTCGGAAGCAACTCAATATGCTGAACATGATCGAGATGAGAATAATATTGAAAAATAACTTGTTAGCGCCAGGTAGTTTTGTCTGCTGTGTTAGTAGAACCAAATCAGATATTTGTGCGAGAAGAATGGAATCAGTGGCTTCTTTATTGATTGATAAAGAAAAATGGGCGCAATTATATGATGCTTCCTGTTTTAATCAAATAGAAGGTCGTCCAACAGTCGATTTTTTATCTGTTGTGATCAGTGTTAATGATTATTTGCCAAAACGTACAGTTAATTTATATTATGATGATAAACAAAAGCAAATCAACGCTTGTATTGCTATTAATGATAGCCCTATTTTGAGTTATAAAAAGGATTTAAATAAATTTTCTTTACACTTTAGTAGTGAACTAGTATTAAAAAAACTCATTAAACAAACACGAACTGTAGAAGAGTTAATCGCAACAAAAGATATGGTATTAAGCCTTGATACGAGTATCTATTCTGATGAAATACAAATAAAAATACAGCAGAATATTATCAAGATATTAATGCGATCACAAAAAGAATTACCTGATATTCTGACACGGAACACAGCAGTGAGATCAAATGACAATCTATCTTTTGCAGGGCCTAAAGTGCGCACGGAGTATGAGTTATAAAATATGATATGAAGTCTTTCTCAATGCTATTTGATTAATTTTATGTATAGGCAGTCAGTCAAAAAATTGCTCATAGTCCCCGTTAGTGAACACTGATATGGACAAATCTCTACGCTCTCGTTTTTTCCTGTCTATTTCAAACGGATGATCATGAAGATTTCTGTTCTCGTTGTTCTCAGATTGACTGAATAATAGAGAAGTGAGTCTTCATTATTTTTTGATCGATGTTGATTTTATAATAAAGCAATCGATTAGGCTGATAGATAACAGCCCCCTAAAATAACGGCTTGTTTAGCACCCGTTACTGAGGGAATATTGCCTGTTATATGTTGTGTTCGATAGTGAGCCAATAATGCGAAAATAGCAGCCTCTACGTAATAAACAGGAACACCTAAAGCTTGTATTGTTTTGACAGGAATGCTAGGAAAAGCTTGTTTTATTTGTTGTATTAAAAAAACATTATGAACACCTCCTCCACACAAAAATAGAGCGTCTAATTTTTTAACATAACGTTGAATGTCTGCTTGAATGATTTTGACAGTGAATTGGCATAAAATCGTTTGAACATCTACCGGCTGAAGCGGTTGGATAGCTTGAGACCTTTGCAATAAGACAACAAAGACGCCTGATATGATCTTTTTTATTAAAATAGTTTAAAAAATGAAGTAATATATGTATTTTTTGAATAAAAAAACACATATATTATTCATTGAACTGATTATTGCAAAGGTCTCAGCTTGTAAATGTTGATGAAGCCAATTTAAATTAAAATATTCTTTTCCAGCGCTTTTAGGTGGTTTTCTCTCAAAATACGGATCCTTGATGAATTGATTCAATAAAGGGGTATGCAGTACGTCTTGAGAGGCCCATTGACCTTTATCATCAAAATATTGATGCAAATGATGTTGTTTTACCCAAGCATCCATCAAACAATTTGCTGGACCATGATCAAAGCCAATCACCTGTTTATTAGGGGATAAAATGGTAGATTTTGCAATGCCACCTAAATTCAAAATAACGCGACTTTCTTTTTTATTTGCAAATAAGAATTAATGTAGATATAGGTGCAAGTGGAGCACCTGTTCCACCTACTGTAATATCCATTCTTCTAAAATCAGAAATGACAGGTATGCCGGTTTTTTGTGCAATAAAATTAGGATTGCCGAGTTGTAATGTGAAAGGATGTAAACTGTCTGGATTATGAAAAACGGTTTGCCCATGATGTCCGATTGCAGAAATTTGATGGGCATCATAAGGAAGCTGGCGAATAAATTCAAGTACAACCTCTGATGAAAAGTCACTTAATTGATGTTATAAATCACCTAATTCTTTGAAGGAAAATGTTTTTTTATTTTGTAATTCAAGAATTTTATCAGTTAATTTGATAGAAAAAGGACGATACATAGCGGCTTGAATCGTGAGCTTTTGGTTCGAGTGAATCACCAAAAGCGCCACATCAAGGCCGTCTGCACTTGTTCCTGACATGAGCCCAATATAATAAAGATCCATGGAGTATAGTCTAATTATGTGAAGAGGAAATATCCTGTTTATATCAAAAGATGATTAAATAGATCTATCAATTTTTATTTGGCCACTGTATATTTAATTCTCAGTTATATTATACCATTAAATTTATAAAAAAAGTCTGTGTGTTTATTGAAGCAATCTGATCAATGTATTATGATTGTTCTGATTGTTTTCAAACGAACTCTCTATAGGGTATGATTGAAAAGTCATGATGCTTCAAAGTCATGTAATGTCTTGTAAGTTGTATGTTAACCCAGTCCTTGAGGTTAAGGGAATATGAGAGTTTTAATTATTGGGCGGACAGAGCACATTGGTATTGAATTATGTCAATTGTTTTCAAGAAAAAAAATTCCTTATATTGCACTCTATACCCATCAGTTTAATTTGCATGACCTGTCTTATTTTCATCAATTATTAGACAGTTATCAGCCAACAATTATTGTGAATACAACGAATGTTAAATCTTTTAACCAAATCTATTTAGAGTCTGAATTGTGTTTTAAGTTGCATCAACAAGCAATATCTATTTTAGCAAAAGCCTGTGAAAAGAAAAGTATTATTTTATTGCATATTTCATCTTGGCGTGTATTTAATGGCGAAAATAGAACATCTTATTTAGAAACAGATGAGCCAACAGCCAATGATTTATTAGGGAAAAGTTTTTTAGACAATGAAACAACAATTCGCCAATTGTGCTCAAAACATCTAATTTTAAGACTATCCTGGGTGATTAATTGGAGAGGTGGAAATCGTTTAATATTGTATTTGAATGCAATGAAATCGCATAAACCTGTGCCAGTATATTTAGAGTGTTACGGCAGTCCTATCAGCGCGGCTGAAGCGGCACGTGTTATTTTGGCATTATGTGAACAGTTGAGTTGTCATATCTCTGTATGGGGAGTGTATCATTATAGTTCAGAAGATATTGTGAGTGAACGATTTTTTGTGGAAACCATTCAAGCAGAAGCTGAAAAAAATGATGAAACATGTGATTGGTCTTTGTTTTATCCAGTGCATGATCGATATAAAACGAAACACTATGCTTGCTTAGATTCAACTTTAATCACGAATACTTTTGGTATTCAAAAACGTTCGTGGCGTTATAATTTAAATGAATTAATTGCCATGGCACAATGCTTTTTGGATAAAAAATAAACGAATCATTGTAGATTATATATCTGTTAAACCGTGATTTCTAATCATATAAATAGCATGATATATCCACATGATAGCATGATGACTATTTTTGTTTGCTAGCAATCATTTTAGGATTGTGAAACAATAAATAAGATCGAGAACCTATAATCGTTTCGATATTCAGTATTTTTTAGCAATCTTTAGGATAAATATATCATATGATGATTGTGCGTTTTTTTTTGATTTTTACCGCCATATTTGGATGGAATGATACTGGATACTCACAAAACAAACAACCTGTCATTCAATATATGCAATATCTGGCTGCAACATTAGAACAAGAAATTCATCAATTCCCGCCTTATATTTCAGGGCCGCTACTGGAAAAAATGCATCAAAATACTCACAATCATACTAGTCAAGCCATGGCGGCCTCCCTGTTAACAAATTTAACGCATTTATTGTCAGGTGCCATGCAAATATCGATACACACAGGCGTTCTTCATCATCAACCCGTTGATTATATTTCTATTGGTTATTTGATTTTTTATGCTATCTCGAAAATATCAAATCAAAGTTTTATTTGGAATAAAACGACTGTAAGTTGGGATCCTTTAACTGATCATCAATTAGACCATTTGCGTGTATTTTGGCGTATTAAGCAGCAATATCAATCGAATGCTTGGGTGACATTGCCTACACAATTATTCCAGATTAAAACGCAGGCGCAAATACAAGAATCGCTTATAAGTCCAGCACGCTCTCTTTCTAATGTTGTCTTTTCAGCAAAAGAAAGTGCCCAATTTGATTGCATGTTGAGCCATTGTTATCAACACGTCAACCGTTCTACATTGTATTTTTTATTTCCTGTGGTGACACAGTGGTCTAATCAGACGACTTGTCATGCATTATATCAATTGTTATCTGTGTTTTACAAGATGATGACTATTCATGAAATGACGATTCCTGATACTTTAAAGGCTCAATGGTTTATGGATGATGAAGAAGTCAAATGTATTTTTATGGGTTGTTTTTTTGCTGTCTCGGAAATGCAATGGCTTGTTCGTAATAACGATGATGTCTCTAAGCCAGTTAAATCAATGCATGATGTATTTGATTTAAATTTATTATTAATTATGCAAGCATTTCATCAAAATGTTCAGCATGATTGGATTCCTTTTATTAGTCAACCTTATGATTTTTTTATAGGCAATAAAAATTTAGGATTTTATTTCCAGTGGATAGGTTGCCATGACTGGATAATATGGGTTATCTCTCTCTTCAGTTTGATTGTATTGAGCTTTATGATTTTTCGTATCATTATTTTATTGAAGCGTATACTTCGATTACGCTTATATCAAAGAAAATATAAAAAAAACAACTTAAATCCACGCTATTTAATGCAAGCTTTATTAATAGAATCCAACGCATTAATAGTGCAAACAAGTCTTAATCGATTTGATTTTTTACGCAAATTGAAAGAAAAATATGCGGCGTATTTAAAACAATTGTATTATATCAATGTCGGTTTATTCAGTATAGCTTCGTGTTTAATATTAGGCTATAGCCTAAGCCATTATTATCAGCCTCCCACTCCTATTATTATGAATATATTATGTACTGCCATTGTCATCATGATTATGATGATTTTCGTATTGCTCTGTTTTGCAATATATCGATTATTAATACAGTATTATTTGTGGAAATTAGAAAATGTTTCATGGCATCTGTCTTCTCATGAGACATTGTATTTAAATCATATCGATCATTGAGTGCTTCCATGGATATTATTTCTTATTTTTCTTGGTTAGATATATGCCTGATTCCAGGTTGGCCTATTTGGTTGCCTTTAGGATTTAATACTTTATTGCTTGCTATTTTAATTGAGCGCTTATGGTATCTTTGGAAGCCTATTCGAATGCGACGACATTGGAGTAAAGGCGGAAAACAAGATATGAGTCAATTGAATTGGGAATCTTTATTGTGGCAAGAGAAAAAATGGCTTTATATGAGCTTGTCTTTATTAAGAAATATGATTATCATTGTTATTTTATTAGGTTTTTTAGGGTCATTGATTAATGCCGTCACCTTATTAAACCAAGAAGGTATCTCTATTTTATATAAGCCTTCTATGAGGGTTTATGGTTTGATTAAATGTGGCATGCCGATGAGTATTGGTTTGTTGTCAGCACTTATTAGCTCAATTATCTTGTATGCCTATACTCAAGGTTCTTCTTGGTTATTAAGGAGATATAGTGAATGGTTTCCGCCTGTTGATGTATAGCATAGATCGATATATTATAATAAATGTATTAAATGAATTTGATTGAGTTGATCTTTATATGTTTTCCAGTCAGGCATAACCTTTTCAATCAGCTTGTAAAAACGTTTATTATGATATCGTTCTAGTAAATGAGCCATTTCATGTACAACAACATATTCTAAGCATTTTAGATCTAGTTTGATAAGATGAAAATTTAGCCAAATGCGTTTATCTGTAATGTTACAGCTTCCCCAGCGTGTTTTCATGACTTTTACTCTAAATTCATGCACTTTGACTTGTAGTAATGGCTCATATTTTTGAATTAAATTAGGGATAATTTGATATAGTTGTTCTCGATACCAAGATATCAGTAAAGCCTGTCGTTCTTTCAGTTCATTGTTTTCTTTAATCGATAAGACAATCGTATCAAATGACAGAGTGACTGATTGTTGCCAAGGATGAATCATCAGGCATAAAGGATACAGCATACCTTGATAAGCATGCTTTTCTCCTGTGATATATTTTTTTTCAATCGGTTTTTGAATTGTTTTAATATTTTTTATTTTATTTTGTATCCATGTCCAGTGTTTACTGACTAATTCAGTGATTTCATGCAAAGATGTTTTGAGGGGCACCGATAATCGTAAATGACAGGACGTGGTATGTATTTTTAAATAAGAATGTTTAATGCGTTTTTTGATAATCGTCACTGATAAGCCTGAAATAATGATAGTTGAGGAAGTGGCGGGATGTGTCACAGAAAAAAACTCATGATCAAAGTGAATAAAAGAATACGATTTAGATTCATGTTAATGCGCAATATATTTTAGCATCTTTTTAATCAAGGCGTGAGTTTGATCTCTTAATATTATTTGATATTGCAAGTTTTTTTTAGTTGTACTGTGCTGTTTTTTACTCTCATAAAATGATTGAATTGTTTTATAACAAAACGATAAAATAATACATGTGTTTTATTTTGCCTTCTCAAATGTGAAGTGCAACAGTAAGGCATTTTCTATAGCCAAAAAAAAGCAGTCAAATGCTAATAATTTGTGTACCTTCTTTTTATCAACAAAAAAAGAAGGAGAATTACATGGCTTATCAACACTTGACTGCAGAAGAAAGATCTCAAATTTACATCTTATTGTCAAAGTATTATTCTATTCATGCTATAGGAATCGCATTGAAAAGATCTCCTTCTACGATTTCAAGAGAGATTCCACGTAATACTAAAGGGAGAAAATATTGTTATCAACAAGCTCATCAATTAGCAAAAGAAAGGCGATTAAAAGCAAGTAGACAACCTTATAAAATGCTTCCTAGCCTGATGA
>JAAOIJ010000061.1 GCA_015163815.1 Endozoicomonadaceae bacterium | reverse complement strand
TTCCCAGTTATTGATTGTTTCTGATATGAAGCCTTGGAAAAAAATGAAAGAAAAAGACACGACAAACAAATTTATTTCAAAATAAATTGAGCAATCTACTTGATCTCGATCATGAACTCATTAAATGATCTGAAATCATGCCTTGGGCAGTCTTTGAAGAAACATTTGGAGTCTATTATTCAGAAACGAGAGGTCGTCCTAGAAAGTCAATTAGATTGATGGTTTCCTTGTTAAGGTTGCAGCATACTCATGATTTATCTGATGACAAAATAGTAAAAGCTTGAAAAGAGAATCCTTATTTTCAATATTTTTCTGGGTACGATGAAATACAATGGTCATTGCCAGTGGACTCTAGTAGTTTGGTGAAATTTAGAAAAAAATAGGTCTAAAAGGCATGGAAGCTATTTTCAATTATACCATTAAATCCGATTTAAATAGTTGTTTTATAAATAAAAAATAATGCGAAGAAGTTATCGTTGACACAACAGTCATGGAGGAAAACTTGTCGACAGGCTCATGCCAAGCAGTATAAGTGCATGAAAAATTCAAATAAAAAGTTAACAACTTGCCTGGGTTACTTAATGTGAGATATTGAAAGAAAAATCAAAGGGATAGAAAAAGCATCTTATTTTCAAGAAGAATTCACAATAGTAAAGCGTTTGTTACAATAAGATCGAAAAGATAACAATAAACTATACAGTTTGTATGAGCCAGAAGTCATTAAAAAATAATATATGACAGCGATTAAAATTTGATCATTGATTCAAAGCAAGCAATGCAAGTCAATTATTTTTTCTCAATTATCTCAAGAGGATTGTGTGTAAAATGCTAAAATTGATAGGGCATACTATCAAAACACGCAATACATTGCTGATGGCAACGACCTGAATATATTTCATCAGTATCGTCAATTTTTAAATGATTCAAATCAAAGAGAATCGAGGAGATCGTTTGATTTATCATGCGTGTTATCAGTTCGAGCGATGATGAAATATCTTGAAAATAAAATGGAGTGATCATAGACTAATGAAAAATTGAAAGTATTCATTGTCTCTGGGCTGTTCTTATATTTTACGTTATGATGGTAGAGTGAGATGATTTTCACATGATGTAGTGAGGATAATTAGGAGCTATTATGATGTTTAATCCATATCAGCTAATTGAATTTAAGCAACAATCGAAACAACAAAATATAACGAATGTCATGAGTCAATCAACATCTCAGAGTCCTATGATACCATTTCATTGGAATGGTAAAATTAGCATTGAGTCTTCATCTGTTCAATCTCATAATATGCAATTGAACTCAGATGGATGGTTTACATTATTTGAACCCACCGATTGAATATAAATGATTGATTGAGTCATTTCGTAGAGCACATTTTTTTGTTATCAAAGATAGCGCATCTTGATTTGCAATCAAAAAAAAGAGTGCGATATATTATTGAATAATGAGAATTTTCAATGATTTTTTTTCTATCATGCCCTACAATATCGCTTCATGATAATCATATTGTTTTGTATGATTTAACTGCCTGAAGAAGGATGCTGGCTTTGTCTGAAAAAAGTGCACATTTTCTAGAACAGATTATTCAAAAAGATTTACTGAAAAATCAGCGCCTTCATCTGCGTTTTCCACCAGAACCGAATGGATACTTGCATATTGGGCACGCAAAATCAATTTGTTTGAATTTTGGGTTAGCGGAAAAATATGCCGGTCAATGCAATTTGCGTTTTGATGATACGAATCCACTAAAAGAAGAACAAGCTTATATTGAGGCTATTCAGTCAGATATAAAATGGTTAGGGTATCATTGGCATGATGAAATAAAATACGCATCAAATTATTTTAAACAATTATATCAATGGGCTTGTTATTTGATTGATCAAAACTTAGCCTATGTTGATGAATTATCTGCTGATCAAATCAGAATCAAACGTGGGACACTCACTGAAATAGGAGAAAACAGCCCATTTAGACAACGGAGTATTGCAGACAATAAAGTTTGTTTTGAAAAAATGAAATCAGGTGGTTATGCAGAAGGGCAAGCTGTTTTAAGAGCTAAAATTGATATGACACATCCAAATTTAAATATGCGTGATCCTATTTTATACCGTATTATTTATGCGTCGCATCATCAAACATTAGATGAATGGTGTATTTATCCCAGTTATGATTTTGCACATGGTCAAGAAGATGCCATTGAAGGTATTACGCATTCATTTTGTACTTTAGAATTTTCTGATCATCGATTACTGTATGATTGGTTTTTAGATCATTTACCCGTTTCTTCTCGACCAAAACAATATGAATTTGCACCTTTAAACTTAAGTTATACCTTGACTAGTAAACGAAAGTTGAAGCAGTTGATTGATGAAAAATATGTCACAGGTTGGACTGACCCTAGGTTGCCCACTTTATCAGGCTTACGTCGTCGTGGCGTTCCACCTGAAGCCATTAAGCGTTTTTGTAGCATGATTGGCGTTACAAAAAGTGACAGTGTTGTCGATGTCAGTATGTTAGAGTTTTCAATACGAGAAGTTTTGAATCAAGAAGCACCACGTGCTATGGCCGTCATGTATCCATTAAAGTTGACGATTACTAATTTAGATGACGGTGAGAAAATACAACTAAAAGCACCTAATCATCCTCAAAATGATACGTTTGGTACAAGAAATCTTTGCTTTACCAATACATTATATATTGATCAAGCTGATTTTAAAATTGAAAAACCGAACAAAAAATGGAAGCGTTTGTATTTAGGCGGTGAAGTGAGGCTGCGTAATAGCTATGTTATTCATTGCCATGATATGAAGCTTAATGAAAATGGCGAGCCCATTGAATTATTCTGTACTTATGATCAAAACACGTTAGGGAAAGATCCAGTAGACCGTAAAGTGAAAGGTGTGATTCATTGGGTAGAGGCTGATTCTGCCTGTGATGCGACATTCTATCTTTATGATCGATTATTTCAAAATGAAACACCAGATATGCATGCCAATATCCCATTTACCGATTTTTTGAACCCTAAATCGCTTGTGATTGTAGCAGGAAGTAAAGTAGAATCCAGTTTAAAGCAAGCATTACCAGGTGTTGTTTATCAGTTTGAAAGAGAAGGTTATTTTTGCTTAGATGAAACATTATCTAAGCAAAAAAAACAATTGATTTTTAATCGTACAATTGCATTAAAAGATACTTGGGTGCAATAACAAGCAATGAAACATATTTTATTCGCTTTTTGTAGATTAAGAGAGATTTCATGATATTCATTTATAATACCTTGACGCGTCAAAAAGAACCTTTCATTCCTTTAGAGCCTAACAAGATAAAAATGTATGTATGTGGCGTCACGGTTTATGATGAATGCCATTTAGGACATGCTCGCTGTGAAGTCTCTTTTGATATGATTCGTCGTTATTTCATGCAAGCAGGTTACCATGTGACGTTTGTGAGAAATATTACGGATATTGATGATAAAATTATTCAGAGAGCACAATTCAATAATGAATCTTATAGCGACTTAACAGCGCGTATGATTTCAGCTATGCATGCACATTATGCAGCATTAGGTGTCTTACCACCAGATATTGAACCAAAAGCCACTGATTTTGTAGAATCAATGCAACAGTTGATTCAACGATTAATTGAGGCATCTTATGCTTATGTGACAACATCAGGTGATGTTTATTATCGTGTTCGTCGATTTAAATCCTATGGATGCTTATCAGGCAAAGTAATTGATGAATTAGAGGTGGGTTCGCGTGTTGCATTCAATCATGAAAAAGAAGATCCGTTAGATTTTGTATTATGGAAGGCTGCTAAACCAGGTGAGCCTGCATGGCCTTCAGTCTGGGGTAATGGTCGACCTGGATGGCATATAGAATGTTCAGCTATGTGTCAAGCAACGCTAGGAGACACATTGGATATTCATGGTGGAGGGCCTGATTTAAAGTTTCCACATCATGATAATGAAATTGCACAATCTGAAGCCTTAACGAAAAAACCGTTAGCAAACATGTGGATGCATGTGGGAGCTTTGCGTGTTAACCAGGATAAGATGTCGAAATCTTTAGGAAATTTCTTAACAATTAAAGCTGCATTAGCTGAATATCCTGCAGAAGTGCTTCGTTATTTTTTATTATCTAGTCATTATCGAAGCGAAATGCAGTATACGACAGATCGATTAAAAGAGGCTTCGAATAGTTTAAAACGTTTGTATTCTGCCATTCAAAATATTCCCTGCGACCAAGATAAAAGTCAAGATTCAATAGATGAATTATGTCCTTATGAATCTGTTTTCCATCAGGCCATGCGAGATGATTTTAATACACCGAAAGCATTTGCTGTTTTGTTTGATTTAGCGAGAGATATTAATAAGTTAAAAAAAATTGATCTTCAATCAGCCTCTTTATTAGCAAAAAAATTATTAAAATTATCTCATTTATTAGGTTTTTTATATCATCATCCTGAAAAATATGCACAAGGTGATACCGGTATCGATTCTGAGTGGATTGAATCAATGATTGAAAAAAGAAAAAAAGCAAAACAGCAACGTGATTTTAAAACAGCAGATCATATTCGTCAGGTGTTAATGAAAAAAGGAATTGAATTATTAGATCATCGTGATGGAACGAGATGGCAGATGATGAAATGAATCTCAATTGACTTGGAATCATAGAGTACCACTCAGTCTCTGAATTTTTAACGATATTGCATGTAGGATGATCATCATCTAGGCTGGTAGAGGATTCATTCGCAAGGGGATGACCTGTTATAGCGTATAAGGCCTGCCTTAATAATAGCCGATTGAACATATTGGCGTTTTAAATATCACTGAATGACACGCTTTAAACATAAAACAAAGCATGAATGCAATGTGAATTATTTGAGTTTCCCTTCATTTTTTAATTAAGTCGTGATTCCATATGCTGGAATCACGACCAAATGAAATGCATTCATATCAGTTTGATGATTGATTGTGATGTCTCTTTTTACAGAATAGGGCTGTTGTTTTCTTTTTGTTTAAATTCAAATAACTTTGAAGCATTCATAGGTAAAATGGCGTGCTGTGAAGTTCGAATGTTTCGTAATGTATTATATTTACTTTGCGTGATATCGGATAATTCGCTTGGGTCTTGTAAAATAGTTGTCTTAATGAATAGCATGAGATTTTTCTTTTCATGCGAATTATTTCTATTAGAAAATAAAGATTTAATTAAAGGAATTCGACCTAATAAAGGGATGTATGTGTTATTTTTTTTGATAGAATCTTGTAATAAGCCACCCATTACAATGGTTTGACCGTTTTCAACAGAAACAGTTGTTTTTAATTTTCTTCGATCAGTGACCACGTCAGATGTTCCTAATCTGGCGGCACTATGAGGAATTAGGCTGGAAATTTCTTGCTCAATTTCTAAGCGTAGTCTATTGCTATCTCCGATATGAGGTGTCACCTTTAAATTTAATCCAACTGGTTTTCTTTCAGTGGTTGTAAAAGGACTGTTGTTGCTGCCGTTATTTGAATACGAACCTGTTTTGAATGGGACTTCTTGGCCTACACTGAGTTCAGCTTGCTCATTATCTAATGTGAGTATGGTTGGTGTTGAGAGTAAATTGGTATTTGTTTGGCTAGATAATAAATTGAGCACAAATCCAAAGTGTGCAAATCGCCATGCAAAACTACCAAATTCAATTTTATTATTACCTAAAAAGGAGCCAGTGAGAGATTGGTTGGGAGAATCATTATTGAAAGAATCACCTGCTTGTTGTGTGCCTAGTGTTGTATTTTTTCCATTAATGCCCCACTGAAATCCAATGTTATTAGATCTATCACCAGATATTTCAGCAACAGCTGCTTCAATCAAAACTTGAGGTCGTTTAATATCGAGTTGATGCGCCAAATTTTCTAATTCTTTTAATGCATTAGGTTCTGCGATAATTAAGATTGAATTTGTGCTTTCATCTGCTTTGACAAAAGCAGTTTGTTTAGATCGGCCTAAATCGTGACGCCCTATGCCAATCGGTGAAGAGCTTGATTGCGTTGTAATGTGTTGGGCTGCTTCTGACAGAATATTTGCAACATTTTTAGCTGTAGCATGTTTCAAAAAAGTGACTCGCGTTGAGGATCTTGAAATACCTGTTTGATCTAATGTTTTGACTAACTCTCTAATTTTGGCTCGTTTATTTTCATTTCCTTTTAAAATTAACTGATTACCTCTCTCATTTGCAACAACATGCACGCTCGAGTATAGCGGGCTTTTTGTGTTATTAATAGTATCTTGAATCACGCGTGTAATATCACTAACCCAGGCATGCTTAATGGTCAATACTTCGTAATCATCTTTTCCAGCGCTATCTAGATCAAAAATTGCTTTTTTAATTCTATTGACATTATCTTGTAAGTCGGCAACTAGAACAGCATTTGCTGTAGTTGTGGCTGAAATATGCCCAAAAGGCGCTAATAAAGGTTTAATTGCTGGAATAATTTCTAAGGCTGACACGGTATGTAACGCAATGGCTTCTATGGTCATTTGTGCGTTTTTAGGTTTGTGTGTTTGGTTGTATTCTGAGCCAGATGTTTTTGAAAGAGGTAGCGGCATAATTTGATATACATTGTCTTTTTTTCGGATAACAGCGAGTTCATTTGAGCTCAGTGTGTATAAGAAAATTTCATATACTTCATCTAATGTCATGGCTTTAGATGAAAGAACGTTTACTTTTTTACTACCTTGTAATTTAGGGTCGAGGATAAAGGTATAGCCTGTAATATTGGCTATTTGTGAAATAAATTCTTGTAAATCAGTTTCTTGATAATTAAGTGTCCATTTTTTTTCATTTCTTTTTTTATCTTTTTGTTGGGTATTTTTTTTATTTAAATTGTCTGCACTGGATTGTTCTTTTTTTATTTGAGGGCTGTTATTGTTAATCTGCGGTTGAGCATTTGTATGTTTTGATGAGTCAGCTGGTTTGTTTGTTTCAATTGCCTCTGGCATAACAACCTGTACACTTGAGAATAGGTAAGTTGGCTGAATTGCGAAAACTAATAAGCAAGCAGATAGAGGCAATTTATATCGCTTGTTTTTTTTTGTATTGCCATGTGATGTTTTAGTAAAATTATCCATGAAGAGGCCGTTCATTGTTGAATTAATCATTTAATGTTTTTTTTCAGCGTTCGTTTTTGATGGTTGTTCCAATTTCTTTAAATTGCTGAATTTATCAACATTATTGGCGGTATTTTTTTTCTTTAATAAAGTATTGTTGCGTTCTTTTTCATGATTATGAATTAATGTTAGCGTTGTTTTTGCTTCAGGGAAAGCTATTTTTTGTTCTTTTCCTTGATAAAGAATCACAGCATACTTTGAGTATACAGATTTTAATCGAGCACCTCCAGGTAACTTTTCACCTATTTGATATAATTTATCAGGCTCGTTTGCATTTTGTATTATGGCGCTGGCGCGTTTATTGTTATTATCTGTTAATATACCTTTCAAGGTTAATTTCAGAGAAGTTTTTGGAATAATCTGATTATAATTTGTAGGTGGAGTTCCAAAAATAGAATAAAAATCGGCTATTGTAAAAAAGTTTTCGGATTTGATTGTCTCTTCATATGGCTCTGGTTCAGTTAATAAGAGCGAAGTTTGTACAAGATCGACGCTTTTCAGTAAACTTAAAATGAATACAAGCGTTCCGATAACCAATAACAATATTTTTTTATCATGTATGATTAACGTTTGTATTAATTTCAATTGCGTAAATTGCATAAAATCCATGTGGATGATAACCTTAAGTGTACTAAAATATAAACAACAATTTTTTAAACTTAGTGCTGGTATACTTTGTTAAAGTATAGAAAACTATATAGCATAGTTCCAGATAGTATTGAACCTATCACATTCATTAATGTAGAATCCTTGAATGACGCCCTTACATATGACTAGTATATCATTAGTAATAAAAATTGAGACAATTTTTTTAGCGAATAAAAAGGTATTCTAAAATAGTATGTCGTGATATCGTAAATATACTTGAAGAACCAGAGTGATGATTTTGAGACGAATATGACGATCCAAACTGAGATGGTGTCAGCTACACCTCAAGAAGAAGCTGATAAAAAAATACTACCGTTTTCCTTTGCACGGCGTTATCGAGTAGTATTAACCTTAGAATGTGAGCCTACCCTGTGGTATATGCTGCCGATTACGCCAGAAGTCTTATCAGAAGTGCGAAGATTTTTTGAAAAGCCACTGCGGTATCAGCGCGTAGAAGAAAATGAACTGTCTGACAAAATGACAGAAACGTATCACCAAAATACAGCGGATTCCTTGCAAGAAGCTGTTGGTTTAGGAGATGATATTGATTTTACTAGTTTAGCTGATGCAGTGCCTGCTGTAGAAGACTTAATGGAACAAGCAGATGATGCACCTGTTATTAAATTAATTAATGCTTTGTTAACTGAATCGATTAAAGAGGAAGCTTCTGATATTCATCTGGAAACATTTGACTCCCGTGTTGTAGCGCGTTATCGAGTAGATGGTGTTTTAAGAGAAGTTTTATCTTTACAACCACATTTAGCTGCACTGCTTGTTTCGCGTATTAAAGTAATGGCTAAATTAGATATTGCTGAGAAACGTATTCCTCAAGATGGGCGTATCTCACTGAAAGTAGCAGGCCGTGAAGTTGATGTCCGTGTGTCCACTTTGCCTTCTCGTAATGGAGAACGCGTCGTTTTACGACTTTTAGACAAAGCTGCTGGCCGTTTAACGTTAAAATCTTTAGGACTATCAGCTTTTCATTTATCGCAATTAACTAAAATGTTAATGCAGCCACATGGTATTATTTTAGTTACAGGGCCGACTGGGTCAGGTAAGACAACAACTTTGTATGGCGGATTAGCTACACTCAATGATCCATGTCGAAATATTTTAACTATAGAAGATCCTATTGAATATAATTTAGAAGGTATTGGGCAAACACAAGTGAATGTGAAAGTTGGCATGACGTTTGCTGCAGGATTGCGAGCTATATTAAGACAAGATCCAGATGTTGTGATGGTGGGTGAAATTCGAGATAAAGAAACAGCTGAAATTGCTGTTCAAGCTAGTTTAACAGGACATTTGGTCTTATCTACATTGCATACCAATACAGCAATTGGGGCGATTGCTAGATTAAAAGATATGGCTGTTGAACCTTTTTTATTAGCTTCTAGCTTAGGTGGTATTGTGGCGCAACGCTTAGTTCGTGTATTATGTGAGCATTGTAAAGAATCTTATAGTCCTACTGAATCAGAATGTAAAGTATTAAGGGTTGATATCGACTCGGCGCCTACTTTATTTAAACCAAAAGGTTGTGAAGAATGTCGTTCAAGCGGGTATCGTGGTAGAACAGGTATTTATGAAACATTATTAATGGACAAAGAAGTAAGGCGAATGATTCATAGCGAAGATAGTGAGCAAAATATTACAGAATATATTCGCAAAACCATGCCTAGCATCCATGAAAATGGGGCTGAAAAAATATTAGAAGGATTGACGACAATTGAAGAAGTATTGCGCGTTACGCATCAAGATTAGTGTATCAAAAAAGTAAGAGGAATAAGATGGCTGTTTTTGAATATCGAGCACTAGACTTGACAGGTCGCGAAAAAAAAGGGACTGAAGAAGCAGATAGTGCAAGGCAAGTTCGTCATATTTTAAGAGAAAAAAAGCTGACACCGATTAGTATTGATAGTATTGATCATCATCAAAAAACTAATAAGTTAGGAAAAAAATCTAATAGTATTGTCTCTTTTTTTGAACGAAAATTAGGTGTTGTTGATTTAGCTTTAATTACTCGCCAATTAGCAACATTAATCCAAGCTTCTATGCCTATCGAAGAATCTTTGGGAGCCATTGCTGCGCAGCAAGAAAAATCTTGGATTAAAAATATTATATTATCGCTTCGATCTCAAGTATTAGAAGGCTTTACCTTGGCGTCTAGCTTAGATAGTTTGCCGCAACATTTTCCGCAAATGTATCGAGCGACAATAGCAGCCGGCGAGCATGCAGGTCATTTAGATAAAATATTAATTCGATTAGCTGATTTTACAGAAAAAAGTATGCAATCCAGACAAAAAGTGAAATTAGCTTTATTGTATCCTGTTATATTATTTTTTGTTTCGATTGCCATTGTGAGCTTTTTACTGGGTTTTGTCGTGCCAGATGTCATTAAAGTTTTTATTGATAATGGTGAAGAGTTACCCGTCATTACTGAAATTCTGATTCATATGAGTGAAGGTTTTCAGCGTTGGTGGCTTATGATGTTAATCGGCAGTATTGCCTTATTTATATTGATTTCAAAATTATTAAAGCGCCCTAAGTTAAGACTGAAATGGCATGCTAAAATATTAAAAATGCCTGTCATAGGAGCTTTTAGTTGTGCTTTAAATACTTCACAATTTGCAGGAACATTAAGTATTTTAACTAAAAGTGGTGTTTCAGTTGTTGATGCATTAGTTATTTCAGCGAAAGTTGTGAGTAATGATAAAATGAGAGAAGGGATTATAGAAGCTGGAAAAAATGTTCTAGAAGGCAGTAGTTTATATCGATCTCTGAAAAAATTTAATTATTTTCCACCTTTAATGTTGCATATGATAGCCAGTGGTGAATCGACTGGAGAACTAGATAATATGTTAGAAAGAGCGTCTTATAACCAACAAATGGAGCTAGAAAATAAAATGGCCATGTTAATTGGTTTATTTGAACCTCTGATGTTAGTGGTTATGGGTGGTATGGTTTTATTTGTTGTATTGGCAATTTTATTGCCTATTTTAAATATCAATACTTTAATCCATTAATCAATTTAGCTAGAGAATAGATTGATCTTTTATTAGAGAGAGTATGTTATGCATAACATAAGAAACGTTAAATATCATTCAAAGAAACCTAAAATGTCAGGTTTTACTTTAATTGAAGTTATGATTGTTGTGGTTATTTTAGCTATTTTAGCCTCTATTGTTGTGCCTAATTTTCTAAGTAGACCAGATCAAGCTAAAATTGCAGCAACCAAAGCCAATATTAATGCATTAGGTGTCGCGATAGATTTTTATTTTATAGATAATGGAAAATACCCATCCAATGAACAAGGATTAAATGCATTAGTATACAAAACAAGTATTCCACCGATCCCTGTCAATTTTCCTGTACAAGCGTATTTGAAAAACCCTTCTGCATTATTAGATCCCTGGGGACGTGAGTATCAATATGAAAATCCAGGTATGCATAATGTTAATTCCTATGATATTTATAGTTTAGGACCGACTGGAAGAGAAGGCGGATCTGGAAAAGATGCCATAATCGGTAACTGGGATCCAGAATAAAAATGCGAATCAGTCGAGAGCAAGGCTTTACCTTAATTGAAGTTTTAATTGTTATATTGATTATCAGCATATTAATAGGTGTTGTTGTAGTAGCCCCTCGAACACATAATGCAAGAGATCTTTTAAAAGCTGAAGCACACGAGTTGATTCAACTGACAAAAGCTGCCAATAACTATGCTGTTCTATCCGGTACTGCTATTGGATTATCAGTCACAGTATTAGAAGGAATCAATCAAATCGTTTATCAATGGTGGCGCTGGGATATTGAAGAAGAAAAATGGGTTTCTTTGAAAACAATGAAGCAGTGGAGTCCGCATGTGTTACCTGCTAAGATGAGTCTCTCTATTACATCCGAGGTGCTCAAAGAACTAGATCAAGATGATACTCATGCTGATGAAGATGAAGATGACAAGGTACCAGAAATGCGTATTATTTTTTTTAATACAGGTGTTATGACGCCTGCTTCTATTGTATTCACGCTAAAACACGATCAATCAGTATCTGTGTTTCATTTGGAAACTGATGGAGTGACCCCTTTGCATGAAATTACAAAAAAAGATTAAAATAAAATATGATTGTACTTTCATGCGGTCAAATATGAAAGGTTTTACTTTATTAGAAGTATTAGTTGCTTTGGCTATTTTTTCAATCTCCGCTTCAACGCTCATTGTCACCAGTAGTCAATCTGTAAAATATTTACGTTATGCTCAAGAACGTGTTTTAGCTAGCTGGGTCGCTGAAGAAGCATTCAAGCAAATTAGCATTCAAAAAAAATTCCCTGATATAGGGTCTAGTAATACAAAAAGTACTGCTTATAATCGAAAGTGGTATATTAAGCAAATTATATCCGAGGCGGAATCAGAGATACAGATAGAAACAGAAACAAATACAAATACAATTATAAATCTAGCATCATTAAGAAGTGTGCAACTGATCGTTTACCTTGGAAGTGAGGAAGATGAAGGCTCTAAAATTTATCAACTCAAAGGCTTTATTCGGAGAATCAAGCCATGAGTAAAAAACTTTTTAGACAGCAAGGATTTACACTGTTAGAATTGTTAATTGCTATTTCTATTTTTTCAATTGTATCTGGAGCTTGCTATAAATTATTTCGTTACTCGTCAGCTTCAAAAACAATGCTAGTGAATGGATGGGATCGATTAAGTGATATACAGCGAACGAAAGCAATTTTAGAGCAAGATTTTTTACATGTGATGGCAAGACCTGTGCAAGATGAAGAAGGTGATCAAGAATATGCTTTTGTTGGAGGAAAGCAGTTTGATAAAGCTTCAGATTTATTAACCTTTTCTAGGCAAGGTGCAAAAAATTTAACACAATCAAATAACAGTGATTTGCAGCGTGTTGGTTATGCTTTTGAAAACAATTCATTAATTCGATATTATTGGGATCAACTAGATTTAACAGAACCAATTGATCCTGTTGAATATACAATTTTGACTGATTTAAAAAAAGTAGAGATCAAGTTTTTATATAAAAAAGAATGGATTGATCAATGGCCACCAGAAAATAAGCTGGAATTTGAATTTATAAAGATTTTACCTGAAGCCATGCATTTGAAATTAGAGCATACCGTGTATGGCCATATTGATTGGTATTTTTTAGGGTATGATAAAAATAATGCGATATTTCATAGTCAAAACAAAGCATCTAATGCGCAAAAAAATAGATTTGAAGATTCAAATGAAGATACGAATTAAGCCAGTTCTATGAGGTGATTCAGTGATTAATCAGAAAAAGCAACAAGGAATCGCTTTGATTTTTGTGATGATGATTTTTACATTTATTGCAACTATTTCTGCAGCAATTTTTGTAATAACTCGTGTCAATGTTGTAAAACAAGGGACTTACTTGCATTATCAACAAGCTAAATATTATGCATTAAGTGCTGAGCAATATATTGCCATGCTACTGCAACCTGATGAACATGAGAAACAATCGGATTATGTGCAATTAGATCATTGGTTTTCTAAATGGGCTGATGATCATAAGCTGACAATAGATAATGTCGCTTTAACAGTACAAGTGATTGATGAACAAGCATTATTTAATATCAATAGATTAAAAAATAATCAACAAAAAAATCAAGCTGATGATGAGTTTTATGTTTTATTGACGCAATTATTTGATAGTGATGCGGCGCAACGAATTATAGATTGGAAAACAGAAAACACTGAAATCTCTGAATCGGAAAAGTCACCTGTCAATCTGAAAAGTGGTGAATTTACGAATGTATCTGAATTGAAAATAGACAAAATATTATCGAGTGAGGAATATAAAAAACTAAGGCCTTATATTACAGCATTACCTGGGCAAACAAAATGGAATATGAATACAATACCTAGAGAATTAATGGCGATTGTGTTCCCTGAACTAGCTGAGGAAGATATTGAAGAAGTGATTCAGGTGCGCAGCAATATTGGCTTTCAAAAATTAGAAGATCTTAAAGCATTACCTGTATTTTCAAATGAAATAGCATGGGATAACTTAGACATTGGCTTAGCTAGTCAATATTTTAGTGTTTATATTAAAGCAGTCTACAATAATACAACTTATTACTTGCATTCAATGTTATACCGAAATCATAAAGGGAATGTATCTGTGATTCAGCGTGAAGAAGGTGAATATCCTAAATGGATTTCAGTATTAAGACGATCAATGAGGGAGTTGTAATGCACAATCATTTAATAATACGCATTCATACTGATGCTGTCATTCATCAATTAACGATGCAATGGTGTGAGTGGAATCAAATAACGAAAACGATGACTGCTATCACTGAAGGGGATATCAATGTTTTACAAGGGTGGTTATCTGAAAGAAACGCAATTGATTTAAAAGATTTACTAGATCATGTTGTTGTCTTTATCCCAGGCACGATCAGCTCTAATTATAAAATGCCAATTAACTCTGCACAAAATAAACATATAGCACAAGTTGCTCCTTTTATGGTCGAGGAATATTTATCAGAAGATATTGAATTATTTCATGTGGCATATCAAGTTGTTGAAAAAAATATTATTATGTTGTCTGTCATTGCTAAAACGATATTAGAGCGTTTGATAAAAGAATTTGAAAATATTGCATTGAAACCCAGCGCTATATTCGCCGAATCACAGTTATTTGATGTGACAACAGATCATACCGTAAAAATAACCTTGGAATCAAATTATGCTCATATTTGTTTTCCAAACAAATCAACTCAAACTGTTGAGATTGATTTAGTTTCAGATATTTTTCATCATTCACTTGTCGAGCAAATGAATCAAGGTGATGAAGAGGGTGATAAGATAACTGCGATACAGTTATATTACCATGCGCAAGATAGGCAAATGAAAACAGTGTTAGATGAATATTTTTTGAATTTGACTGAAAAGTATGATATTGCTTATGAAAGTATAGAGCAAGAACACGCTATTTTTTACCACCTCATTGATACCTTTTTTCAAAAAAACAAAAAAAATAAACTGGTTAATTTAAGAATGGGATCTTATGTTTGTTATCAAAAAATCAAGAAAAGATGGTATGCTTGGCGTAGTTTGATTTATATTATTATTGCAGGATTTTCGTTAAATTTAATATTAAATATCATCTCAATTTCTATTTTTAGTTATAAATCAAATGCTTTTTCAAATAAAACAATTGAAATATATCAAACGGCTTTTCCAAAAGAGAAAAGCATGATTAATCTTCGTGGTAAATTAGACCGAAAGTTAAAAAACAATTCAGAACAAATAGAGAAACCTGTTTTATTTGATTTACTAAAACCTGTTTCGGATGTCTTGAAGGAGCATCAGTCAGTTAAATTAAATAGCCTGACTTTTGTTGCATCTCAATATAGCCTAATTTGTGATATAGACACAAAGCATGCTGAAGCGCTTCATGCTTATATTGACGCACTTAAAAAATACGACATGATAATTAAACTTGAACAATCTAATCAAGTAGGAGCAAACCTTTCCTCTAAATTGGTGATTTCACTATGATGATACAAACGAAAGCTAAAGCTTTATATGTGAATTTAAAAGAGCTGATTTTATTGCGATGGATTCAATTGAATACACGAGATCAGCGTATTGTTTTGATTGCTATTGGATCTGTTGCCATTTTACTGGTTTATTTGATCTTATTTTTACCTATTTTTAAGTGGGAAACTAAATCTCGTGAGCAAGCTATTGTTGAATATGAAGATTTTGTTTATATGTCAGAGCATATAGAGCAAGCAAAAAAACAATCACAATTAAGTCAGCAATCGTCAAAAATGCCGGATAAAACAATTGCATCAACTGCGCAGGCTTTGCATATTAATATTTCACGCCTACAGCCTAGTCTAAAAAAAATATCAGTATGGATTAATGAAGTTGAATATAACCATTTGATAAAATGGTTATTAATGTTAGATAATCAATATAAGATTACTGTGAATCAGTTGAAAATAGAAGCAACGAAGATTCCTGGCATGGTGAAAGTTTTTGTGATTCTTAATTCATAACCTAGTTATATAAGTTAAGTTTGGAGTGCGGCAGTAAAGCCTTTTCTATAGC
>JAAOIJ010000005.1 GCA_015163815.1 Endozoicomonadaceae bacterium | reverse complement strand
GATGATTTATATTGCGTGTGCTATTATTTGGGTGAATTCAGAATGAGGATGCGCCCTAAAAACGATCTATTGATGATAAGCATATCGCTTCTTTATTGTTGACTATAGTGATGATGTTATTGTGACGCTTTCTCGTTGAAAAAATATCTTAAAACTTCATATTATCATCATAAAAGAATGAATTTAGCTCGTGATATGCAAAAGTTTCGATTATACTAAGCAATCATACATTCACCTTTCAATATATGAGGTATAGAGAACCTAATGATAGCAGTACTTGAAACCAGCATGGGCACCATTAAAATCGAATTAAATACAGAAAAAGCACCTAATACAACAAAAAACTTTATAGATTATATTAAAGCCAACTACTATGATGGCACTATTTTTCATCGTGTCATCAATGGGTTTATGATTCAAGGTGGCGGAATGGATGCGGATATGACTGAAAAAACAACACAAAATCCTATTAAAAATGAAGCCAATAATGGGCTTTTAAACGAAATAGGTTCAGTTGCTATGGCTAGAACAAATGACCCTCATTCAGCCACAGCTCAATTTTTTATTAATATTGCTGATAATAGTTTTCTTAATTTTAAATCAGAAAATGAATCAGGCTGGGGTTATGCTGTTTTTGGAAAAGTAACTGACGGTATGGATGTTGTGAATCAAATTAAATCTGTTAAAACAGGCTCTAAAAATCATCATACAGATGTTCCTGTAGAACCTATTACTATTATCAAAGCGACACTGACTTCATAAACTGTCTCTTATAACAAAACAAACTTCAAAGAGCGCGCCATGCTCCTAAAATGAACAGCATAGCGCGCCCTTGTTAAGACAAGACCTGTATAAATCTATTTCAATTTGAATGAAATAGAACCTGTTAAAACACACTATTTCAATTGGTGTACAACAGAATACAGAGGCAATGCTGAATGAGTCAATAGACAGCCTAGCCTATCATTATCATTATCATCAAAATTATCTCATTTTGTTAACTTAATCATTCATATATTCAATATTTTAACGGATATTTACTCATGGCCCTATCCATTCATCCAGATCCATCTGCGCGCATTATTGTTGGCATGTCTGGTGGTGTTGACTCTTCTGTAACCGCATTATTATTGAAAAAAAAAGGGTATGCAGTCGAAGGGTTATTTATGAAAAACTGGGACGAAGATGATGGCACTGATTTATGCACAGCGAAAGATGATTATTTTGATGCATTATCTGTTGCAGGAAAAATTGGCATTCCATTACATATTGCTAATTTTGCATCAGCATATTGGGATTTAGTATTCAAAAACTTTCTATTAGAATATCAACGAGGAAACACGCCCAATCCTGATATTTTATGTAATAAAGAAATTAAATTTAAAACTTTCTTAGCTTATGCAAAAACATTAGGAGCAGACTATATTGCAACAGGACATTATGCGAAAACACTGCCTGTCATGCAAGATGATAAGTCCATTCAACATCATTTATTCAAAGGAATTGATTTAAATAAAGATCAAAGTTATTTTTTATATGCTCTAGAAGCATCACAATTACAACAAACGCTATTTCCATTAGGAGATCTCACAAAAAAACAAGTTCGACAGATCGCTTGTGAAGCAGGTCTGCCCACTGCAAATAAAAAAGATAGTACTGGCATTTGTTTTATTGGCAAGCGACCTTTTCGTGATTTTTTAAAACGATACTTATCACCCAAACCGGGTCTTATTAAAAACACACAAGGGCAAGTTATAGGAGAGCATGAAGGCTTAATGTATTATACGTTAGGGCAAAGACAAGGTCTTCATATTGGCGGCGTAAAAGGTGCACTTGAAGCACCTTGGTATGTTGTTGATAAAGACATGT
This sequence comes from Endozoicomonadaceae bacterium, assembly GCA_015163815.1. Lineage (GTDB taxonomy): Bacteria > Pseudomonadota > Gammaproteobacteria > Pseudomonadales > Endozoicomonadaceae > JAAOIJ01. The sequence goes on along the minus strand of JAAOIJ010000005.1, from coordinate 9,572 downwards.
CAACTCAAGCTCTCATTGTAGCGCAAGGTCATCATCATCCTGCTTTATTTTCAGATACATTAACACTCTCCAGTATTCATTGGATTAATCAAAAACCATGGCCTGAAAAACAGGCTATTCAGGCCAAGATCAGATATCGCCAAACAGATCAACTGTGTTATATTACCACTCATAAAACAGAATTTATCGTTCATTTTGAGCAAAAACAACGCGCCATCACACCTGGACAATCGATTGTTTTTTATGGAAAAAACAGATGTTTAGGGGGCGCTATTATTGATACCGTGCAACGTAATTAATTTGAAAAAATGCTCACAACTCAATCACGAAGAAACCAGTCAAACTCTCGATAATATATGCTACAATATTGCTGTCCAAATCAGCGGATTGATCGCCTGATCGCTAGACTCCAATATTGAGGTATCATATGGATTACTCTTCACTCCAAGCAATTTCTCCACTTGATGGACGTTATGCAGAAAAAATAGAAAAATTAAAACCTATTTTCAGTGAATATGGATTAATGCGACACCGGATCCTCATTGAAATAAAATGGTTTGAAATGCTTTCAAATCACACCCTATTTGATGTTTTACCTGAATTATCAGCAGAAACCACTCAAATACTGTACACCCTATATGATGATTTCTCATTAGCAGATGCTGAACAGATTAAATCGATTGAATCAATCACCAATCATGATGTCAAAGCAATTGAATATTTTATCAAAGAAAAATTCAAAACCCATGAAACACTGAGACCTTATCGAGAATTTGTTCATTTTGCTTGTACTTCAGAAGATATTAATAATTTAGCGTATGCCTTAATGTTAAAAGCAGGCTGCAAAGTATTAATGAATGAAGTACATCATATTGCTATGAACTTAAAAGATTTAGCGCATCAATATGCGGAACAACCTATGCTATCTAGGACGCATGGCCAAACGGCAACCCCCACCACATTAGGTAAAGAAATAGCCAATGTTGTCTATCGTTTGAATCGACAAATAAAACAATTGAAGTCGATACCTATTTTAGGAAAAATAAATGGCGCTGTTGGAAATTATAATGCACATCATGTTGCATACTCAAATATAGACTGGATCAAACTAACGCAAGATTTTATTGAAACACTGGCTTTATCTTATAATCCTTATACCACTCAAATTGAACCACATGATATGTTATCAGAGCACTTTGATATCATTCGACGAATTAATGTGATTTTAATCGATTTTAATCGTGATATATGGGGTTATATTTCATTAGGGTATTTTAAACAAAAAATAAATCCCAATGAAATCGGATCTTCTACAATGCCTCATAAAGTCAATCCCATTGATTTTGAAAATTCAGAAGGTAATTTGCATGTTGCCAATGCACTCTTAACAACATTATCAGAAAAACTACCGACTTCACGCTGGCAGCGAGATTTAACCGATTCAACTTTATTACGTAATATAGGCCCTTTATTTTCACATAGCTTAATTAGCTATTTATCAACTTTAAAAGGCATTCATAAATTAGAAGCGAACATCAAACGAATTGATGAAGATCTGGATCAAGCCTGGGAAGTCTTAGCTGAACCCGTTCAAGTTGTGATGAGACAATATAACCTACCATCACCATATGAACAGTTGAAACAATTATCACGTGGAAAAAAACTGACTCAAACGATATTGCATCAGTTTATTCAAACATTAAACTTACCTTCTCAAGAAAAAATCAAATTATTAGCTTTGACGCCTAGAACGTATATTGGCTATGCAGATCAACTGGCAAAAACAATTCAAGTTTCATCATAACCCGCTGATTTGATTGAATGATAATCCAACAATACTGATCATCTTTGATAGCAGCCGAAAGATCATCCTTCACAGAAGCATACCCTTGATGCGTTCTATGCATCAAGGTGTCAGTGAGGCCAGCCTTGACATCACAATCTGTTTGATACAAAAAAATAATATTTGATATCCTATCATAGATGTAACATAATGTTGACAACCTACTGGCTAAACTTCAAATACAGTTAGCAAGCAACCTGTCGATTAACATCGATACTCTTTCAGTCCTCATAGTTCAACAGGATAGAACGGTGGCCTCCTAAGCCATTAATCGAGGTTCGAGTCCTCGTGAGGACACCATCTGACAACCAGAAAACATCCAGGCTGTACATCACGCAAATCTTGATATCCATTGTTTCATATAACCCCTCATAATATCATGAATAATGTTCGACTTGACGATGCAAAAGACCATTATTTGAGTGACCTTAACATCAAAGTACATCCTATCTCAATGTTTTTACAGTAGTTTATATACTTCATTATCGATTATTTGCTCATTAAAATCAAAAAAATGTCTCATGATTCTTTACAAAACAATAAAAATAAGCGCATCAAAAAATGTAATGAATCTTGAAAAAAAATGATCATTAATTTTAACTGAACAAATTAGAAACTTATAAATATAAGACTTATACTAAAGATAATAGACAATAAAACAACTTTCGATCATTCACTCAGCAGGCTTTGCCAGTATGTTTAATGTTCAAGATATTTTTATTCAACAATCTTATTATTTCAATCAATCTCCTGAAAAACTTTTTTCACTCATTCGCCAGACTTATGATGTAGATGAAAAAAAATATATTCAAGAACTGATTGAAGTCCATGAGAAATTACCGAATCTAGCTCAAAACATTCAAGAAATTAATCAAAAAGCTAGTCAATTGATTCAAGATGTTCGCAATAAAAATCAAGGCTTAACATTAATCGATGCTTTAATGCAACAATATAGCCTCAATACTGAAGAAGGCATTCTGCTCATGTGTTTAGCAGAATCATTAATTCGTATTCCTGATATAGCTACAATCGATGCTTTAATTAAAGATTGCTTATCTAGAACAGATTGGTCAAAACATTTACAAAAAAGTGATTCTTTTCTTGTCAATGCTGCAACTTGGGGTTTGTTAATAAGCAATAAATTATTAACCTCATTGACACCTCACAAATCCAATGGTTTATTAAATCAATTAACCAGTCGACTCAGTGAGCCTGTTATTCGTAAAGCCATCACGCATGCCATGAAAATACTAGGCAATCATTTTGTTCTAGGCCAAACGATTGAAACTGCCCTTGAAAATGCTAAACCATATTTTGAGAAAAACTATACGTATTCTTTTGACATGCTAGGAGAAGCTGCGATTACCGCCTCTGATGCAGCACGATATCAAGCTCAATATGCTCATGCTATTCAAAAAATAGGCCAATATAATCAAAACAAATCTATATCAAACCCAGCCAGTATTTCTATTAAACTGTCTGCTTTACATCCTCGTTATGAACCGAGTCAATCAACACGTATTATTCAAGAATTAACGAATAGCTTACTTGATCTCATTCAAATTGCACGCTTGAATCATACTCACCTGACCATTGACGCTGAAGAATCTGATCGTTTAGAATTATCTTTGAAAATATTTGAAAACTGCTTAAAACATCCTCTGTGTCAAGGTTGGAATGGCCTTGGATTAGCAGTACAAGCCTATTCAAAACGTGCTTTAGCTATTTTATTATGGATTTATACTTTAGGTAAAACATATAATATCACCATTGCCGTACGATTAGTCAAAGGGGCTTACTGGGATACAGAAATCAAAAAATCTCAAGAATTAGGGGAAAAAAATTATTCTGTATTTAGAAATAAAGATTACGTTGATTTACATTATTTAACGTGTGCTCGATTTATGTTACAACCAGACATCAATCCTTATATTTTTCCACAAATTGCTTCTCATAATCCTGTTACTTTAGTCTCCATCTTAGCAATGAGCTCTCCTGACAGTACTTTTGAATTACAAAGATTACATGGCATGGGAGAAATTTTACATCAACTTTTATCTGATAAAGAAAAAAAACAACTCAGAATTTATGCACCTGTCGGTTATCATAAAGAATTATTACCTTATTTAGTCAGGCGATTACTAGAGAATGGAGCAAACAGTTCTTTTGTAAATCAAATTTCAGATTTGCATATTGCCCCTCATGTATTAGCAGAGCACCCCATACAAAAAATAGATCTCACAATGGAACCGGCTATTCCTTTACCTGAAGCCTTATTTATTGATCGTAAAAATTCAACTGGCATCAATATTGCCATTGATCATCATTGGCAAAATATACAAGAAGCGCTTTGCACCTTCAGGAAGAAAGAATGGGTTGGCCGACCGATGCTTCATGAACAACTCGACAATCACGAACACACGTCTAATTCCGTATACAACCCTGCTAATATAACAGATGTTGTGGGTTATTGTCAGTGGAGTTATACCCATCAAATTGAATCAGCTTTACAAGCTGCACATCAAGGGTTTATGATTTGGAATCAAGTTGATTTAACTATTCGAGCAAAACATATCAATCAACTAGCTGATTTATTAGAAAAAAACCGAAACGAACTCATTGCATTATGCCAGCGTGAAGCAGGAAAAACGATGCAAGATGCAATCGATGAAATTAGAGAAGCAATCGATTTTTGCAGATATTATACTGTACAAGCCTTCAATTTATTTTCTAAACCGATCCAATTACCTGGACCTACAGGGGAAAAAAACACGTTATACGTGCAAGGTCGTGGTGTATTTTTATGCATTAGTCCTTGGAATTTTCCTCTGGCAATTTTCTTAGGTCAAATTACTGCTGCTTTAATCACAGGCAATACAGTCATTGCAAAACCTGCTGAACAAACTGGATTAATCGCCACGCGCGCAATTGAACTAGCTTGGGAAGCAGGTATTCCCAGTTATGCCTTACAATTACTACCTGGGTCTGGAGAGGAAATTGGTCAGCAAATATTACCAGATGATCGTCTCTCAGGAGTTTCTTTTACAGGCTCCACGCACACTGCAAAAATCATCAATAAAATATTAGCAAAGCGTTCAGGCACAATCATTCCTTTTATAGCTGAAACGGGCGGACAAAATGCAATGATTGTTGACTCAACAGCACTCCCTGAACAAGTCATTCAAGATATTATACGTTCTTCTTTTTCTAGTTGCGGGCAACGTTGCTCAGCGTTACGTGTCTTATTTATACAAGAAGATGTTGCAGATCATATGATTCAATCTTTAACTGGAGCGATGCAAGAACTTGTTGTTGGTGACCCAAAAAATCGCGAAACAGATATTGGCCCTGTCATTGATCAACAGGCATTAACTGCCTTAAAGCAACATATCCATAATATCAAAAAAATCAGCCATATTCTTTCACAAACACCTTTCTCAGACCAAAAAACAACAGGCTATTTCATTCAACCTACTGTCATTGAAATAGATCATATTTCTCGTTTAAAAAGTGAACATTTTGGCCCTATTTTACATCTTATTCGTTTTAGAAAAGAAAATATAAAGCAAGTCATTACAGATATTAATTCAACAAATTTTGGTTTAACTTTTTCAATTCATTCAAGAAATGAAGCTTTTATTCAAGACATTACACAACAGATTAAAGCTGGCAATATTTATGTTAATCGCAATCAAATTGGTGCCATTGTTGGCGTTCAACCCTTTGGTGGCATGAATTTATCTGGAACAGGACCCAAAGCAGGAGGTCCTCATACACTCTATCGATATATTCATGAAAAACATTACTCTATTAACACAACAGCTATTGGAGGCAATATATCGTTAATGGCGAATCAATCGTTTCAAAGTATACATAAAAAAAATTAAATCTCTTAAAACAGCCAAATATGAATTATTCATGTCATGTATTTCGGTCACTCAACAAGACAAAAAACAAGAGTGATTCATATTTAGCTGCACACAAAAAATATCAAATTCATATTTGAATATCCATGATGATATCTATTCAGGATAGAGATAAGATTTAAAACCAAATAAAGGCTTCATATATCATTACATTGATATCAAAAAAAACTGATAACTATCGCTTCCCGCTGAAAAATAACTAAAACTGATACGGTTTAAGATTGTATTAATAATATACAATACATTTATCGCTTATGCTGCCTATTGCAGCCGAAAAGATAAGATCAGATTTTGAATGAAAAATATTGTTTAACTATATCATAAATCAACAATATCAATATATTCCATCATAACTAACGATCATATTGTCAAGTTATCTACTTGCTTTTCATCGCTTTTATTTTGCTAATTGAGGACCTTGTTGATAACACTATCTTTTTCCTTTAGTAGGACGAAACATATCTCTTGAAATCGCCACAGGAGATCTTTGCAGTCTTATTCTTATGGCATTAATAGTATCCTGCTGTGATAATAAGATCTCAATTTGAGATCTTTCTTCTGCAGTCACGTGTTGATCAACCATGTTATGCTCTTTTTTTTCTGATATAAAGAAGTGAGACGAATGATTAGCAGCTATCTTATTTTTGTGGCTATAGAAAACGCCTTCCTGTTGAACTTCACACTTAAAAAAGCAAACATTCAATCTTTAATCATACAGTGAACCTTTAACCTGAACGTATCATATGCTCATACAATATGATTCATGCAGGCAATTATATTCATTAAAAACGACGCATGCTATGCTATGCAATCCAATGCATTAAAAAAATATGGTAGCATAAGGTTTTCATTTTCTACTTATTCGGTATAATACTTTTATTTAGTGAAAAATATAATTTAATCCTTATTATAAATATGCATATATGTCAATGTCGATTTTATATTATTGATACAGACATACCTCCTCACCCATTCCAACTTAGGCTTTATCGATATGAACATTACGTTAAAAATTCAAGCATGTATCTCTCTGTTTTATCTGTCATTTACACTATTCTCACTTGCTGACCCAAATAAGCTTACAAAAATACACATGGAATCAATTCGATTGAATGAAGAGCTTCAAGTTCAGTTATCATCAAATAGAGAATTGACTATAGAATCAAAGCATTTATCGCATTATTTTTTAACAACACACAAAAAAAATAAGCTAGAAAATTATCAGGATATAACAGAGGCAGAAAAATTTCTTCCTCTAATGAGAGAGTACCCGGTAGATAATCAGGATATCACCCATATTAGCCAAAGAGCTTATTACACAGATAATTCTAAATTTAAATCACTGCTTCAATCTGTTTTTGAAGCAGGAGAAGAAAATAAAACATATTACTATTTCCTTTTTTTACCGAAAACCACATGCGCTATTGTCATGCAGAGAACACAGAACGATGGATGGATAAAATCTTATAATCCAGAAACTCCTTTTCAATATAGACAATGCACAATAAAACAAACAACAACACAGGATAATATAGAGATTCTGGCACAAAAGAATGAGAGTGCATGGCAACCTATCTTAGATTTTTTACATTTAAAATCAAAGCTAACTGAACCTAGCAACATTGCTTTATTAAGCTTAGAAAAAGTCGAGATTCACAAAGAAAACAGCGACAAGGTATTTGTAGAGAACGACGATATAGAAGACAGGGTCACTGTAACTATCGATTCAGATAAAAACTTAAAAATGCTAAGCAGTCTAATTAAAAATGGGCATTATGGTTATGCAAAAAATATACCGATTGACTTCCAAGAATGGATAAAAATAGAAGATATAGTTAACCTTTTACAGCACCTTAATCTTGAATCAAGCCTGTATCAAGCGATATCATATGGTTATACAAAAACTGTTCACAATGTCCTCGCTCAATTCATAAATATGATAAGTTCTCCTAGATTAGCATCAATAAACCCTCAGGAAAAAGCAGAAATGATACTAGACTTATTCTCAGTCTCGCAGGCTAAAAATAACATAGAACGCAATTTATCTGGTTTGCAAGTTGCTTGTTCAAAAGGTGATCTCTGTATGGTTTCAGCAATCTATGAGTTTTTAAAACCTTTTATTTTTCAGACAGATACTGATCCTATTTTGAACTATCAACAAGCCATAGAGCTATTTTTACCTATCTTTCCTGACTCTCCTTTCGGACTATATTGCGCTTTTCATCAGAAGCACTACCACATTTTTGCATTTTATTTTGAAAAATTATTTTTAATCAAAGGAAAAGAAGAAGATATTAGAAATAGGCTATGTGGATTATTTAAATTTGACTTTACAAAAATGGTCTCAAAATGTATTGAAAAAAAATATATAACAAACACTTACTTAACAGAAAACATCATACATATTGAATAAAAATAGGATTATTTCTATCTTTTTATAAAGGCTTAATGCTTATTTTTCGTATAACAGATCATGCAAATATTTATGAAATATTGCAATATTGTTAGCGGAAAATAAGTCATCAGCAAATACACAAGAGGCACTTTATATTCATTTTTTTCAAATCAACTCACGGTTATCAATAAATATTAAAAAACAAAATAAAAGATAAAATATGTATAAAAAATATTTCAATATGCATATTTCAGATTATGTATTATAGGCTTTACTTTACTCTCTACTCAATCCATTTCAAGTGCAAGCCGTTTTATAATACCAGTTCTTTTATGAAAGCATCTTTAGATCAAGCTGCCAGCCCTATGATTAAAAATCCAGACATTGTCAATCAAGATTGAAGGAACTGGGTTTTTGATCAAATAATATCTTTGAATAGACAAGCGGCTTTATCTATTGATTTAGGCTTAGCTGCTGTAACGACCAGCATTGAAGCAGCAGTGGCAGGGGAAAATTGCACTCCATTGTATTGCGAGCACTGTTCTACCTCAAAAAATCCCAACAAACTATCAAACACCTATTTCCTTACTGACAAGTATGGATGCAGGTATCGCTGTTGCAGGAGCTTCTCATTTTGCAAGCTCTATCGAGAGTATTTTAGATTCACAGGTAGGATACGGTGGAAATGATATGCTTACAGAAGAAGTTGAGAAAAAAGCAGGGCATAGTATACCTGCTCCTGTTAAAGCCGTCTTTTATTTTTCAGTTAGCATGACTGGAGGTGTCCTTGGTTCTAAGATGATAAAAAACATGACTGAAACAATAGATCGAATCGGCTTTCCTGGAGCTTTTTCGCAGTGAAGAATCATCTCAAACAGAACCTGAAGACCAACCTCGTACGCATTTATATCATACAACATAAACGCCTACTATTGAATTTTATGAACCTTCAACTGAAATGAGTGATGTTAAAAAGGCAATGTTTGGCAATGGAATGCTTCCATTCAATATCATGACTTTTACTGATGATCGCAATGCAAGCTTTCCTGTAAATGCTGGAAATACAAAATTAACAGAAAATGACGCGTTTGCACTGCTTTTTGCTAGGAATGGTTTTTCAACTTATGATGTCACTCGCTGTTCAAATTCACACTCTCATCTTTTATTTCATCTAGGGCGTGTCCTCATTCTGAATTCACCCAAATAATAGCACACGCAATATAAATCATCGCTTTAAAATGCCTAGCTAGCTTATCAAAACGAGTTGAAATACTTCTAAAATGTTTTAATCTAACAAATGAATTTTCAACAATATGCCTTGATTTATAAATATTTTTTTTAAAATGAATAGCAGGTTTTTTAGTGTTAGAACGTTTTGTAATCATAGCCTCCATTCCTAATTGTTTTG
>JAAOIJ010000060.1 GCA_015163815.1 Endozoicomonadaceae bacterium | reverse complement strand
TCTTATTGCAAAGGTCTCAGGCTATCAATGTGTTCAATTGATCAAAAATATAATACAAGGACTGTCAAAATATTCAAGTGTTTCACTTCGTTTTAACATTGATTTTCTTATAAACTTAAGCCACCATCTAGTTCTAAAATTCTCGCATTAAAATATTTATTTTTCAGAATAAAATCAATAGCATCTGCAACTTCTACTGGTAATCCTAAACGACCTACAGGTACTTTTTTACATAACATATCTAATGCTATTGGCTTCATATTTTCTGTCATAACTGTTTGAATGACACCGGGTGCAATACCTGCAACACGAATATCCCAACGCGCCAACTCTTGAGCCCAAGTTTTCGTTAATGCTGCTACGCCTGCTTTAGAAGCCGCATAACTACTTTGCCCAAAATTACCAGAACGAACCAAACTAGACATATTAATAATCACGCCACCTTGCAAACACTGGATCATTTGCACAGCAGCTTCTCGTCCACATAAAAAGACACCCGTTAAATTAACGTTTAGTACTGATTGAAACTCAGCTAAAGATAGTTTATGTGTAATTTCATGTGCTGCATTTGTTTTGATTAATATATTATCTTTTAAAATACCGGCATTATTAATTAAGATATCAAAACGACCCCAAGTGTCTTTGATATTCTGCATTGTTTCTGTTACTTGTACTTCATTCGTCACATCGATCACATAGGATTTAATCTGTGATTTAAATTGTGCGAATTGATCTATCATTTGATCTAATTGATTAGCTTGCTGATCTAATAAAGCGACATAATACTGTTCATGCAGTAATCGCTTCACAATTTCATAACCAATTCCACCAGCAGCTCCTGTAACAACAGCCACTTGACATTTAAGGTTTGACATACAAAAATATACTCATGCTAATAATATCAATCTGATCATACTGTAATTCCAATAGATTACAAGCTAATCGTGATTATGAGTGTAATTTACGACGCAATACTTTACCTAATGGTGTCATGGGGAGATCGTCTCGAAATTCAATATATTTTGGAACTTTATAACTCGTTAAATGTTCACGACAGTATGATAGTAAAGTATCATCAGTACATTCTAGTTTTTTTACAACAAACAGCTTGATTGCTTCACCTGTTTTTGCATCTGAAACGCCAATCACAGCTGACATTAAAACATGCGGATGCTGATCTACAACTTTCTCAATTTCATTAGGATACACATTAAAACCAGAAACAACGATGATATCTTTAATACGCTCTAGAATCCGAATATACCCATTATCTAAAATCTCAGCAATATCACCAGTTTTAAACCATCCTGATTCATCAAAAGCTGCTTTTGTTTCTAGCTCATTTCTCCAATACCCTTGCATCACTTGAGGCCCTTTGACACACAGCTCTCCAGCTTGATTGCGAGGCACGATCTCTCCTGTCATTGAATTGATTAATTTTAGCTGTGTCTCTGGTACAGGCAAGCCCACTGTATTCAATTGTGTACCAGGTGGGATTGGATTCATGCTAACAAAAGGAGAACACTCTGTTAAACCATATCCTTCTGAAATATCACAATCTGTGACTGATTTCCATTTTAAAGCTGTTTCTGGCATCAAAGGCATACCACCTGATGCAGTATATTGTAAGTTATCAAATCGACATGTTTGAAATTTAGGATGACGCAGTAATGATATAAAAAAAGTATTTAAGCCAATCAAACAAAAAAAATCATATTTTTTTAACAAGCTAATCACATGATGCGTATCTTTTGGATTACTAATTAAAATATTCATTGAACCCGTTGCAAAACAAGTTAATAAATGCGAAGTAAAGGCATAAATATGATATAACGGTAAAGCTGCAATAATAGACTCTTTGCCAAGCCTTAATTTTTGTAATCCACTAACATCTCTCCCACATAATACTGTGTAGGCTTGAGCAAAATTAGACAACAAATTACCGTGTGTTAATATGACGCCTTTCGGCTTTCCTGTTGAACCACCTGTATATTGCAAAACAGCGATATCAGTTTGTTGCATCGTCACACATTCGACAGTGTGGGCACTCTTTTTTTTGAGTATATCTCTCAATTTGATACAAGGAACAGGACAAGGCTTGATGAGTTTTTTGACATATCGTAATACAAACTGATAAGGAATCCGTTTCCAAGTTGGCAGTAAATCTGGCAAACTCGTTTGAATGAGATAAGGAATAGGGTATTGAGATACTAAAGCGTCTATTTTATCTGCAAACAAATCCATAAAAATTAAAGCAGAAATTTGTGAATCTTGGCATTGTTCGAGCATTTCTCGTGCTGTATACAAAGGATTCATATTCACAACAATTAAACCAGCTTTCCAAGCACCGTATACAATGATAGGATACTGTAAACTATTCAGTAATTGCACCCCTATTCTGTCTCCTGGCTTTAAATTTGTATCGTGTTGTAAATAAGCTGCAAAATCATGACTAAAAGATATCACTTGATTAAAAGACATTTGATAATTCAGATGACAATAAGCTGGTTTATCTTGAAAATGATCTGCAATGGCTTCTACAGCTTGAGATAAATGATCATATTTCATAAAATATTTATCTATATTATCTAGTTTATTTCTTTCAATTTTTGCTTGCTCTATCATATGAAATGGCCTGTATTCAAGATGACATAATGAAAGTGTAATGAATGAAATAATAATACTTGTTATACTGAAATAAGTTACTATATCTAAACTATACATTGAAGTACGTCTACAGCATAGATTCTTTTCGAGATACCTTGTGTTTTTATATTAAAATAATGGATGTAAGATACATTAGTAATCTAATATATTTGGTATAACCAGCATTCAAGATTTGTCATGGAAGATTAATTATGAGCAAAACAATTTGGTTTTTAAAAATATTGTCTGGGGCGCATATTGGTGCGGAAATTGATTTAGAAGTTGGAAAATATACGATTGGGAGAAATGAAGATTGTGACTTTATTCTAACTGATAAACAACTTGCTGATGAGCAATTTACTCTTTCAGTATCAGAAGATCGATTAGAACTTGAAACAGAGCATGACACGCCTTTCATTATCAATGATGAATCAGTTGGCAAGACATGTCAACCTGAAAAACATCATATCATTCAAATTGCTAGCTTGAACTTTGTATTTGGCATTCCTGGAGAACCTTTACCTGATTTATCACCCATAACCCCTTCTTTGTCAAACAATCAGACATCGCAGCAGCAGATTGAAATTCACACAGAAGAGAATGAGAATGAGAATGAGAATGAGAATAAAACCGAAACAAAGAAACAACATATAGACGGAAAAATCCCTATTACAGAATTTAATGCCATGCCATCTGAATCTACAAATAAAAAACAATCTTCAACTGTCAGTCGTTTAGTGCAATCATTGAAAGATATCATGAAAAAAATGAAGATATCACATTATTTTCAAGGGAATAAAAAGAAAACATATTATTTTATTTTAGCCATCATGCTACTGAGTCTTGTAAGTTATTACGTTGATACCACTCAAATGCCATTACTCGAAACAACATCCGATACAAATATCACAACAGACTCTGATCAGAAACAAATGCCTGCTGAAACGTCACTACAAAAAGCAAAAGACATTCTAAACGCTTTAGCCTTATCGGATATCCAATTACAATACAATAATGGTTTTGTTATTTTACAAGGTTATATTGCTAAAAAGAATGAGTATCAGGCCTTACTACAACAATTTCAATTAGACAATATTCCTTATAAATCTAATGTTATTGTACTTCAAAAAATGCTGAAATCAGCGCAAAAAACATTAAATCAAAATAATTTAGATCTTGAAGTGCATCTCATGCCGTCACCCGGATCTATTCGCATAACAGGTTATATTGATACTCAAAAAGCTATTAAAGAATTAGATGATTTATTACTATCGGAAGTATTAGGCATTGAAGAAGTGACGCATTCAATTGAAACCTATGCTGTTCGCGCAGAAGCGGTTACTCGCAGTTTAAAACAGTTTGCTTTATCCTGGGTGAAAATAGTAGAATTACCAAATGAAATTATTCTATCAGGTGAAACGAGTAATACGTATGAATTTCAATTATTAAAAACACTGATATCTGAATTTAAAAACAAATATAAAGATCAGCCTAAAATTCAACTCAAAACAAAACTTAATCCGATAAAAAACAAAGATTTAAACATATCTCTTAATATCAAAAGTATTAGTGTAGGGCGCAATGCCTATATTATTTTATCAAACAATGAAAAATATATCGTTGGAGCTAAACTAACAAATGGGTATATACTGGAAAGTATCGGATTAGATTATTTAGTACTCCGCTTAGATAACCAACGAATTCAATACAATGTGAGAAAATGAACATGGCTGATGACCTAAGCTCATTATCATCAACAGAAGAAAAGCTAGCTCAAGATATTGAAGGGACTTTTAAGAAACAGTTACTTGATCAATTTCAAAATGAGATCAATACACTGAAAAATCCCAATAAATCTTTGCTATCAAAGGAAGAATTTAGTAAAAAAAATTCTTTAATTAAAGCACTTGAAGATTCAATTGCTTTAATTGAATTAACTTGGAAAAAATATCATGTTACACAAAATCAACTCCATTAAAGTCCATACATAAACACTCTATTTATTCATACAGGGAGATAATATGTCTAGCGTCAATAATAGCACTTTTGGATTAGATGCTGTATTTGAAGGTGGTTTAAAAAATACAACTAATTTAGAATCAAAAACACAAGAATTATTAGCTCAATCAGATACAACAGATTTAAAAGATATGTTGAAAATACAACAACAGTTAGGAAAACTCACGATGAGTTACGGCTTAACGAGTGGCGTGCTCAAATCAATCAAAGATACAGTCATGGGTATTATTCAAAAAATCAACTAATTTTCAAGAAAAGGATCGCGGGAATGGTAAGCGTTTCAATCTTACGTCAAATGGCAGATATTGCATTAATGGCTAGTAGTGGAGGTTATTTTTCACAGGCTGAAAATATCTTTACAGCCATTGAATGTCATCAAAAAGACACTTTATTTCCACATATAGGTCGAGCTATTAATTGCATGAATATGGGTAACAATCAAGAGGCTCTCGAAATATTAGAAAAAAAAGCATTACCTTTAGAACCTGATAATTCATTAATTAAAGCTTATAAAGGTTTAGCCTTGATGCTAGTAGGCCGAAACTCAGATAGCGAAAAAACCTTAACACCCTTGATTGATAAAAAACATGATGAAGAAACCAAACGACTTGCTAATGAATTACTCAATCAGCTACATAGCTTATAATAAAACAGGCTATTTTGTCGGCCAGTTAATCTCTATTTAGATTTAGCTGGCGACGCTTGTAGTACAAACTCATGCAAGACTGTAGAATAATACTTCAAGGTTGTTTATTGCCCGATATCACATCATAGTTTGCTGTGAAAGCGATAATCCCGCGCATCTCTTCATATTGCATACAGAGTCACAACCTATCTTCCAAATGATACTTTGATTAACATATTATCATCAATACTGGCTTTCATATCACTTCTTCAATCAAACAAAAGCGTCAATAATCTAAAAACAATAGCATTTCATCCTATTTAGCCCTCATATGTGACGATGGTTCCCAGGTCAAAAAAAATATTTGAAAGATATGATTTTATTGCAACAGTATCAAACTATGCTTCAGTGCTTTGATGCATTCCTACTATAGATATCTCTGCTATATACAGACTTATGACAAAAAATCATATTTTCAATCAAGCAGTTCATGCTTTCATGCAATGAATCAATTGATATTGAATCAAAATAAAAGATAAAAATCCATTTTATTTCATCAGATTTTTTAGTATCATGCTTCCATCTTATGATAAAGCATGCGAGACCAAATTGTGTTCGAACATACAAAAAATTTAATAGAAAAACATCAAGTCAAATGGGTTGATTTGAGATTTACAGATACATTAGGCAAAGAACAACATCTTACATTACCAGCAGATGCTATCCATGAGGAATTTTTTGAATCAGGAAAATTATTTGATGGGTCTTCTATCGGAGGATGGAAAGGAATTCATGAATCTGACATGATTCTTCTACCGGATGACAGCAGCGCTGTCATAGATTTATTTTCTAAAGATACAACATTATTACTACGTTGCGACATTGTTGAACCTGCCACCATGCAACCTTACAATCGAGACCCGAGATCTATTGCAAAAAAAGCAGAATTATATTTGAAATCAACAGGTATTGGCGATATTGCATATTTTGGACCTGAGCTTGAATTTTTTGTATTTGATTCCATTAATTGGAAAATTGATATCTCGGGCTCTGGATATGAAATCCACTCTTCAGAAGCCCCTTGGTCTTCTAACTTACAGATGGAACAAGGTAATACTGGCCATAGACCTGGCATTAAAGGTGGCTATTTTCCAGTGCCTCCTATTGATTCATTACAAGATATGCGCTCTTCTATTGCTGAAGCAACTGAAAAAATGGGTGTCCCAATTGAAGTACATCATCACGAAGTGGGAACAGCAGGTCAATGTGAAGTTGGCACACGATTTAATACCCTTACACGCAAAGCAGATGAGATCCAAATTCAAAAATACTGTACACATAATACAGCGCATGCTTTCGGTAAAACAGCTACCTTTATGCCTAAACCTTTAGTCGGTGATAATGGAAGCGGCATGCATGTCCATGTTTCTATAAGCAAAAATGGTAAAAATATATTTTCAGGTGACGGTTATGCAGGATTAAGTGATGTCGCATTATTTTATATTGGCGGCATTATCAAACATGCTAAAGCGATTAATGCCTTTGCAAATGCCTCTACCAATTCATATAAACGACTTATTCCAGGCTATGAAGCCCCTGTTATTTTAGCTTACTCTTCTTCTAACCGTTCAGCAGCTATACGCATCCCTTTTTCCAATACAGCGCAAGCTAAACGGATTGAAATTCGATTCCCAGATGCAACAGCTAATCCTTACTTACTCTTTGCGGCTATACTCATGGCCGGATTAGATGGGATTAATAATAAAATACATCCAGGAGATCCTGCAAATAAGGATTTATATGATTTGCCACCAGAAGAAAATAAGCATTTTTCTAATGTTGCTAACAGCTTAGATGAAGCACTCGATGCACTTGAAGCTGATCATGAGTTTTTAATCTTAAGCGATGTGTTTTCAAAAGATTTTATTAAAAGTTATATTGAATTAAAACGTCTTGAATCTCAAAAAATAAGCGCAACAACGCACCCATTAGAATTTGATATGTATTATAGTTGTTAAACTATATCGTCATAGTTGATATTTATTTGTTTTTAAGGATCAACCACATAGCGTTGCCACATTGGAAAGCAGCGCTGGATATGATGAAAAAATTTAACAACACCTACATTATTTTCAGTATAACCAAAAGCATCTGTTTTTTTGTTTGGATAAGCAATCCCTAAACCAAATAAACCAGGTGCAATAATTCCGTTATATTCATTATATTGCATGTTAGCAGAATAACCCTCTACTAAAACAGATGCCTTCCGATCAAAACCAATCGCATAGACTAATTGAGTGCACTGAGATAAAACTTCAGACTGTCTATCATCAGAGCATAGCATACGATCTAAATTACAAGGCAAAACACCATCAATATTTTTGCTTGCCCAATCTGCTGCATGCTTTTTTAATCCTGTATTATCAAATAACGTAAAATCTTCATAAGACATGGCATATTTCAGTGGTGTTTTATAAAAATTAATGACTTTTTTAACGCCCATATTTAATACATTTTCTAATACTAAGATCGCTGAATGCGATGATCCAAATACCCCGATCGTTTCATTAGACCACGTATTGCTTTGTTCAGCTAATAATTCGTCATTTAAAGCGATGGCTAAATCAATATTTTCAAAAGGCAAGTTTAGTTTTTTGGGTTCACTTCCTGTGGCTAAAATAACACGCTTAGCTTGATATCTATTTGTGTTAGATTTCAATTGCCATTGACCTTGAGATAAGGCGATATGATCAATTATGCCTTGCTTGATGTGCACCTGTTTTTTGCATTGATTTGAAAGCCACATTAAAGGCTCAGCTAGCATATTCAGTCGACATGAAGCTGTTGCGTCTAAAGTCGTGAATTCAAAACAAGGCATATCTCCAAATATATTTAAGGCTTGCATACACGCATGAAAAGTTGCCATTGGAGTATTAGACCAAACACGCGACCAAACAGTTCCAAATTGGCCTACGGAAAATTCAGGGTCGACCCATAAAATATCATTCGCTGGTACTTTTGATTGCAACAAATGACATACTGCAATAATACCTGCTGGCCCAGCCCCTAATACTGCCCATTGATACATATTTTTTCTCACTTTAATTCTGTGCATTTTCAAGAGGATAAAACAATACTTACTAGCTTATTAGGCACCCAGATCATTTTTTTAATTGATTGATTTCCAATACTATTCTTCACATTTTTTTGAGATAAAGCCATTTGAAAAATAGTGTCCTCTGAACAGTTTGTTTCGGCTTCAAAACGGGCGCGCATTTTACCATTCACTTGCACAACATACGTCACTTGATCGACAATTAACATATCAGGATCATATAAAGGCCAGGTCATTTCTTTTTCTAATGCATATTTCTGCCATAATACATGTGAAATATGAGGTGTCATAGGGGCTAACAAACAAGTAATTGCCTGTAAGCCAGCCCGATGAATTGCTGCATCTTGATCGTCTTTCGATATCGTTTGTTTAGATAATGCATTCAATAATTCCATAATACTTGAAATGGCTGTATTAAACGTTTGTCGACGATCAATATCATCTGTTACTTTATGAATAACCTGATGAATGTGTTGGTATAATTTTTTTTGAAGCTTATTCAAACCTGCTTTATTCACTGCCGGTAGTGCGCCGCGATCAAGATCATGCCACACCATTTTCCACAATTTTTTCAAAAAGCGATAAGCCCCTTCAGTGCCAGATGAAGACCATTCTAATTGCTGTTCAGGGGGTGCTGCAAATAATAAATATAACCTAACAGTATCTGCGCCATAATGCAGAATTAACGATTGTGGATCAATGCCGTTCTGTTTAGATTTTGACATTTTTAACATGCCTGCATAAGACACTAATTGGCCTGATTCAGTATGTTTTGCTTGTATTAATCGTCCTTTTTCATTTCGCTCAATGGTGACGTCTGCTGCAGCAATCCATGATTTGACGCCTGCTTCATTTTCAATATAAAACGCATCTGCTAAGACCATACCTTGGCAGAGTAATCGCTTAAAAGGTTCAGAGCATTGAACTAGATCTAAATCTCGTAAAATTTTATGAAAAAAACGAGCATATAATAAATGCATACAAGCATGCTCGATGCCACCTACATATTGATCAACAGGTAACCAGTATTGTGTTTGCTTAACATCTAACATCCCTTCTTGAAAATGAGGACAACAAAAGCGCGCATAATACCAACTTGATTCTATAAAGGTGTCTAATGTATCAGTTTCTCGTTTAGCTAACTGGCCTTTATGATCGATTTGTTGCCATTTCAAATCTTCCTTTAAAGGAGATTGCATCCCATTTAAATGTACAGATTCAGGCAAAATAACAGGCAGCTCTTCCTCAGGAACACACATAACCGTATCATCCTCTAAATAACACATAGGAATCGGTGTCCCCCAATAACGCTGCCGACTAATGCCCCAGTCACGCAAACGATAATTCACTTTCAAAGCTGCTTTTTTTTCTTTAACCAATCGGTCTGCAATTAAGCGCCAAGCTACTTGACAATCTAAATGATCAAATTCACCTGATTGTATTAAACAGCCGGTTTGTAAGAAAGGAGCTGCTTCAATATCAATCTCTGTCTTTGAAGCAATGACTTGCTTTATCGGTAAATAATAAGATTTTGCAAACTCCCAATCTCTTTTATCATGCCCAGGTACGGACATCACAACACCTGACCCATAATCCATCAAAACATAATTTGCAACCCATACCGGTAATCGCTCTCCTGTTAATGGATGAGCGACTTCTAAACCAAGATTCATGCCTTTTTTTTCAATCACACTCAGTGTTGTTTCAGATACTTGTGTTTGTTTACAAGTTTGAATAAAAGTGGCTAGCACTGTGTTTTTTTCTGAAATGGCTAAACTCAGTGGATGCTCTGCAGCTAAAACTAAACAGTTTACACCCATTAAAGTATCCGGGCGTGTTGTATATGCGGTTAAGATATCATATTGATCTACAGGCGAATCAAATACTTTAAAGTCAATATCAATCCCTTCACTGCGCCCAATCCAATTTTTCTGCATTGCTTTGACTTGCTCTGGCCAGGCACTGAGTTCTTCTAATCCTGCTAATAGTTCATCTGAATAATCTGTAATCTTTAAAAACCATTGTGGTAGTTCTTTTCGCTCCACTAAAGTATCACATCGCCAACATCGTCCATTTTCAACTTGTTCATTAGCTAATACAGTCTCATCTTGTGGACACCAGTTCACTGCCGAAAATTTTCGATAAATTAATCCTTTTTGATATAATATTGTAAATAACCATTGTTCCCACTTGTAATATTCAGGTTTACAAGTGGTCATTTCACGAGTCCAATCAAAAGAAAAACCTAATTTTTTTAACTGCACTGTCATCGCTGCAATATTTTGATAAGTCCAATCTGCAGGTGCCGTTTGATGCTTAATAGCAGCCCCTTCTGCTGGCATGCCAAAAGCATCCCAGCCAATCGGATGCATCACATGATAACCTTTCATGCGTTTGAAGCGCGCAATCACATCTCCTAGCGTATAATTTCTGACATGTCCAACATGCAACTGGCCGCTAGGGTAGGGGAACATCGATAAGCAATAAAATTTTTCTTTGTCGCTCGTTGCTTCTGTTTTAAACGTTTGATGCTGTTCCCAGTATTTTTGAGCCATTTCCTCAATTTTTTGAGGGTGATATTGATCATTCATTTTACATTTGAACCATGAGTTTATTGATACGGATTATTCGAATACATCTTTAAAAAAGCTAATATCAAAGAAACAGCACAATCAGCGTATAGCATGAGACTTTTGCAATAAGACAACAAAGACGCTTGATATGATTTTTTTTATTAAAATAGTTTAAAAAATGACGTAATTTATGTATTTTTTGAATAAAAAAATACATAAATTACATCATTGAACTGCTTATTGCAAAGGTCTCAGCATGTTATTTCAATGCTTCGAATGACTTGATTTCATTGTACACCACTTACGACATGAAGCCTATCTTCCCTTCCTCTAATATTGCTGAAATAATCAATCAATGATGATACAATAGAACGCTGATAACAAAATATCATACAATAAAAATGAACTGTTAAATAAATCACTTGACCATCTTTTTTCTGATAAAATCTCATCATAATTCATCTTTCATGATCACCTTTGATCATTCATAACACTTTAAATCATCACTATTAAAAAACAGATCTATGATGCCTTAGATCCATTTTTAGATTATTCAGAACAACAGTCTGGCCCAACATATATTGCCTGTTCAGAGAGATTTTACTACCATCATTCACGACAATCAATAAATCGTAATGCATTGATTTTCATGTTTTTTTAAAAAATAAATAATGCCTGCTGACTCATAAGCTAAATATTTGCTATTTCCTGGGAACTATTCTCTTCAAAACCTGTCAATTTATAAGACAGCAAATCGTATCATCTTAAAAAATAAAATCAATCGCAATTAAATTAAGGGGGATTTATGCATATCATTCATAAAACATTATTCATTATATTATTATCTTTATTTATGTTAGAAGCTTCTTTGCCGACTCTAGCCAATGAAAAAGAAACGAAAAATCATCATCAGATAATATATAATGAAAAACATAATACAAAAAAAATGATTTACAAACAATTATACTGTTTATCACAGACCCCATTACTCATTGATAAACAATATGACTTTATGTGTATCAAAAGATACTTTGGAAGATCTATCCATTTTATTTGGAGCAGGGTTCATCGTGCTCAACATCATTAATTTTGCAATGACTGATTACAGTCATATATTTACTTTATTACGCTAATAAAGTCTATATTATCAGATTCTCCAGGGGCTATAAGTATGCTCAGTGCCTTTGCATGCGTATCCTCGGAAGCAAGGAGAGTGGAAGACAAAATAGGTAATATCTCATCAAGCAATAAAAGAAAAATGTTGACCGCATCGGATCCTATTTTAAATTATCTGACAGCAAGGCCTCTAACCATTAGGAATCAGGCTTTTTTAACAAGCATCAGCACTGAAAATCAACTGGACGATTTAAATCATTTAAAATCAATCTCCACTGGCTGTTATCACGGAGTGCTTGCTTATCAACTCGCGACTGAACAAACGTTACATCGTCATCATTTTTCAATAGAGTTCAGTGAAGATACAGCACATATAGTCTTAGAGGCTATTGAAGGTATA
>JAAOIJ010000059.1 GCA_015163815.1 Endozoicomonadaceae bacterium | reverse complement strand
GATTCCAAAACGTTCTAACACTAAAAAACCTGCTATTCATTTTAAAAAAAATATTTATAAATCAAGGCATCTTGTTGAAAATTTATTTGCTAGATTAAAACATTTTAGAAGTATTTCAACACGTTTTGATAAGCTAGATAGGCATTTTAAAGCGATGATTTATATTGCGTGTGCTATTATTTGGGTGAATTCAGAATGAGGACGCGCCCTAATAAAAAGATACAGCAGTGTGTAATCATTTGGATGACATGTCAAGTATCATAATAAACTATAAGTTATTGATTTGTAAACAAAAAATGTTTTCTATCAGATTGAATGTGAAATCAAAGATACAGAGACCATCTTGTTATATAAAGTTTTTTTTAGAATATTCAGTTAGCTTATTGAGTAATAAGCCTATAAAACCAGGATGGTATTGAGCATGCTTGACGATGGTTCTTATATGTGTCTAGCTTGGAGCCTTAAAGTCTACAGTATGCAAAAATGATCAAATAATTTTTGATTGATTGTAAAAACTACTTTATTCTCATGAAGAGTGTCTTGCTATAAAATAGACAACCTATTTTTATTACTGACTCGAATGATTTATTGTAAATTATTTTTTACTTCTTGGATCATTGTGAGCACGTTGCCTGGCTTCTGATGATGTATCAGGCTGTTCAGCAGGAATAGAAAAGTCTACCACCAGGTTGACTGGTATCACTGGTTGTTCAGTAGCAGGTTTTATTTGTATGTCTTCGCAGGTTTTTTGTGTGATCGGCTTGGTTGATATCAATGATATAGCCTGGTCATTTTGATGGTTTTCATCCATTTTTAGAGGACTATTGATTGAAGCAGTATTTTTTTCTTTAGGTATTATAATCGTGTCTTCTTCGTGTAAATTGTCTTCTATGGAAGGTAATGGGGTATTTTGTGGAAATAGTAATGGTCCGGATGCATTTGGTTTTTGGTTAAAATGATGGCCATATTTTTTAGTATGATTAGGGCTTTGATTTTTATAATTTTTTTGTGTTGTTTGTGTATGAGCAGGTATCGATTTTTGTTCTATTTGTGTTGTATTTGATG
This sequence comes from Endozoicomonadaceae bacterium, assembly GCA_015163815.1. GTDB lineage: Bacteria > Pseudomonadota > Gammaproteobacteria > Pseudomonadales > Endozoicomonadaceae > JAAOIJ01. The sequence continues at coordinate 17,166 of JAAOIJ010000059.1, read as the reverse complement.
GCATTGTTTGTTCATCTATTGAAGATGCAGATGACATCGTTTCATATGTATTTTGTGAGGCTACATTTTCTTGTAAATCTTCTCGCTTAGATGGACGATTGCTGCGGCGTTTATTATTGAGTCTTTTGGGTCGGCGCGCTAATTCTTCAGTAATTTGAGTTGCACTAGTTGAAGTTGTTTGCTTAAGATTTGAGTCATAAATTTTTGGATCTGTTTTTTGCGTATATTGTTTTTTTGTCGTTTGAAATTCTTTCTGTAAAGTGTTGGGTTTATTTCGATTGGTATCTCTTGGATTGCTAAAAGGTCGATTATTATTCAATGGTTTTTTATTGAAATGATGCGGTTTTTTTGTATTTGACTTGGTTTTTATTTTTTGACGTGAAAAGGATAAATTAGTGAATAAAAAATTGAGTATATATTTGAGGATGTTTTTTTTAGTTCTCGGGGCATGTTTGATCGATAAATTACTAACTGCTGGCGTATGGGTAGATGAGATACTATCTGTATTATCTATATTTTTTAGATCTTTTTTTGCAGTAGGCGTAATGTGTAAAAAACTATCGGTTGAGTCTGTTTGTTCTGAAGTTAAGCATTGTATTTCATAATGAGGCGTTTCTAGGTTCAAATCAGGTATCACAACAATTTTAACTTGATTCATTTGTTCTGATTTTTCAATAGCTTGTCTTTTTTCATTGAGTAAAAAAGTGCCGACAGAAATTGGTACTTGTATTCGAATTTCTGATGTCTTATCTTTCATTGATTTTTCTTCAATAATGCGTAAAATCGATAAAGCTAATGATTTAATGTCTCGAATGCTGCCTTGACCTTTGCATCGAGGGCATACTGATCCGCTGGTTTCTTCTAAAGAAGGACGTAATCTTTGTCGAGACATTTCTAATAAGCCAAATTTTGAAATACGGCCAATTTGTACGCGAGCCCTATCCATTTGCAAAGATTCTTTAATCATTTGTTCAACTAGTCGTTGATTTTTTGGATTACTCATATCAATAAAATCAATGACAATTAAGCCACCTATATCTCGTAATCTTAATTGTCTTGCAATTTCATCTGCGGCTTCTAAGTTCGTATTAAGCGCGGTTTCTTCAATATCAATTCCTTTGGTTGCGCGAGACGAGTTGATATCAATAGACACTAAAGCTTCTGTCGGATCAATGACAATAGATCCTCCTGAAGGTAACGTGACTTCACGCTCAAAAGCAGATTCAATCTGACTTTCAATATGAAATCGATTAAATAATGGTTTTGAATCGGTATATAGTTTGATTTTATTTTTATAGTGAGGCATGACTCGTTCAATCAAATCGAGTGCTTGCGCATATGCTTGTGCGTCATCAATCAATACTTCAGTAATATCTTGTCTAAGGTAATCTCGGATTGCACGGGTAATTAGGTCGCTTTCTTGATAGACTAAGAAAGGCCCTGCTTTCTTTTGATAGGCAGTTTGTATTGCGGTCCATATTTGAACTAAATAGTTTAAATCCCATTGTAATTCTTCGATATTACGCCCTAGTCCTGCTGTCCTAACAATGACGCCCATATCTACGGGTAGTGTCATTTGATTTAATATTTTTTTTAATTCTATTCTTTCATCCCCGTCAATTCGACGTGAAATACCGCCAGCGCCAGGATTATTAGGCATTAAAACAAGATAACGTCCAGCAAGTGTGATAAAAGTAGTCAAGGCAGCACCTTTTGTGCCTCTTTCTTCTCGTTCAACTTGTACCAGGATTTCTTGATTTTCAAATAATATATTTTTGGAAGCAGTATTGCTGTTATGGTTTGAATTAATAAAGAAAGGCGCTACTTCTTTTAAAGGTAAAAAGCCATGTCGGTCGCTCCCGAAATCAATGAATGCAGCTTCTAAGCTGGGTTCAATACGAGTGACTTTCCCTTTGTAAATGTTTGCCTTTTTTTGTTCTCTTACGCTAGGTTCTATATCAATATCATATAATTTTTGTCCATTGACAAGAGCAACTCTCAACTCTTCAGGTTGAGTGGCATTAATGAGCATTCTTTTCATGAAAATTAAATTGATTACCTCAAAGGTATCTGTGTAAAAAGATCAATTATTAGGATATGATCAGATTTTTGTGAATTAAATTCTTGTATATCTACTAAAAATAAACTGAAATGATCCTGGTTTATAAGTCGCTTTGACATGTTTCGTAAAACTGATTTTTTATAGTCGTTTTACTATGTTCAGTATGTGAACATGATCCATGTTAATATATTGCGACATTTTTTTGGCTGCACAGCCTATTATGTCTTAATGATTACTTATGCTATTGTCTAATTCTTCAGGCAATTGAGAGATGTCTGGGATAAAAATTCAATTGCTTTCAGTATTTTTTTAAGGCTAAATAATCAAATGTCCCTCTACTCTATATAATATCATAGCTTGATTATAATTATTTAACAAATAGCACTATTGTGTTTATAAAAAATAAATTAAAATTATTTAATATTCAGAAGCTTAAAATGTATTTAATTTTTTTAAGTTTTTAAACTGAAAACTTACTTACCGCGTTATGTCGAATAATCGTTAGCATTTTGAGTGATTTATTGAATAGATCGCTAACACATTTACGAGCTTATCTGTAGAATATACCAGTTCTTACTATATTCATCAAATAGAATACGTAAAAATGTATCAAAAAACAGTTTATGGAACAAAATAATGCCAGAGAATGAAAAGCAAGTGCAGCCTGTTATACAGGCTGAAATCAGCGAAACAAATGCGTTTCAGCGTTTAGATAACTTTTTAATGTCGAAATATAGGAAAATACCAAAATCATTGATTTATAAGATGATTAGGAAAGGTTCAGTTCGAGTGAATAAAAAAAGAGCAAAAAGTAGTTTCAAGTTAAATGTCGGTGATGTTGTGCGTATTCCACCATTAGCAATAGATAGGAAAATAGATTTAAAAACAGATTGTTTATCATTAAAAGAAAAAATAAGAGAATCGATCTTGTTTGAAGATGAAAATATTTTAGTGATCAATAAGCCCACAGGTCTGCCTGTGCATGCTGGTAGTGGGGTGACTGTTGGATTAGTTGAATGTTTAAAATATATGTATCCAGATTGTCCAGGTTTAGAATTAGCGCATCGCATTGATAAAGATACATCAGGTTGCCTGTTAGTTGCAAAAAATAGAAAAAATTTAAGATATTTACATGATTTGTTTCGTTTAAATAAAATACAAAAAACATATCAATTATGGGTAAAAGGTAAATGGCCTGCTAGAAAAATGAAGGTAGATTTACCATTACAAAGAACGCAGCATCCATATGCTGATCAGTTAGTTCGTGTAATGTATGATGGAAAAGAGTCGTGTACTTATTTTGAAATATTACACCGTATATCTGATCAATTAACTTGTTTACAAGCAAAACCTGAAACGGGTAGAACGCATCAAATTCGTGTGCATGCGCAAATGTCAGGTTATCCTATTATAGGAGATAAAAAATATGGCGATTTTGATTTCAATCGGAAAATAAAGTTAAAAGGTATTCATCGTTTAATGCTGCATTCGTGGAAATTAGAAATACCTATGCCTAATAATACACTCCAAATTTTTGAAGCGCCGATACCTGAAAGCTTTCATTTAGATTTTTTGAACGATATTTTGCATTAAAATTTAAAATGTACACTTGTATTTTAAAACAGTTGAAAGACTTCTGACTGAATAGACTGGTGCATCATTTATTCTTAGGACACAGTTTTTTTGTGATGAGGATTTATCTCCATTTCTAAGTTGTGAAGTGTTTCCAATACTTTAACTTTCAGATTCTGATGATTTGTTATCTTTGTTTTTATTTTAATTAACTGTTTGAAAATTTGCCTTTTTAGATTTATTGTTAGCTTGTGATGAGCAATAGACAATAGCATGATTGATAGTATGATAGATATTTCCTCTGTTTTTATTTTCTTTATGTACAGCAGCTCTTTAATAATAATGAAGGATTGTATAAAAAATTCTCTACTCTCGTGAGTAGAAAATTGTGTTTTATCTTCATTAAGTATCGCTTGTGCTTCTTGTAACCAAATATATTTACATGCTATGATTTTTTTCTGATGTTCTACTGAAAAGTAACTGATTGGAGTGATAGTGAGCAGATTAAACATATAAAACACACAAGATCTGTTTATTTTGTTAAATTGTGCCTTTTTGTTCAGAACATCTTTTACCATATCGTGTAAAGTATTGATAGAAGTAAGCGAGATTGCGGGTAAATCTTTCAAATGTTTTATTGCCATGAGTTGTATTATTCTAAAATATGCTGACGCATATCTATCATAGAATATGATTTTTTGGTTTTTTGTGACTAAAAAGAGTTGACTGGAATAGTTTAAAATGATCAATAATTTTTTTTGTATTTGTAATTGATAATGAGATGTGCTTTTATTGTTGAATAGTCTGATGACTGATTTGATGGTTTTGAACATAGTAGCAGATTGGTTGATTATATTGAATGTGTTATTTCCTGCGCCATGTCGAATACTAGAAAAACTTTTTAGTATCACAACCAATCCTTGCAACATTGTATTTTTATGGTGCTTGATATTTCTAGCTATTTCATTATCGAAGCTATCTAAAGATGCTGGCTTTTCTAGAATGATTTTATGATAATATAGTAGTCGTATCACAGAGTTTGCTATTACTTTGCTGCTCGCAATATAAAAGGCAACTAAGTTATGTGTTTTACCTTCATCTTGTATCATGATATCTGTTTCCACTGAATTGAAAGTGCTCAATATATATTGTGAAAATTTAATTAATATATGAAGTATGCCGATATGTGACTGATTTTTTATTATGTAGTAAACTTCAGAGATTGCAGTCATGATATCTATGAATATTGAGCATTCTATTTGTTGAAAACGCTCATCGTTTTGCAATAAAGAAAATAAGTTGATAGCTTTTTCTTGAATAGAAATATGATTTATATCATAGGCCATGTCTTTTGTTTTGTCTAATAATTGTACAAGGCACAGGGTGTAATGAGCAAATTCTGATACTGATAAATCTTTTAAATTAACAGAATAATATTTCATAAGATCATCAATATTCTGAAAATTAGTACAAGTTTTCATTTTTGTTTCCCAGCTGCTTACTGTGATATCTCTGCAATCCGCCACGCTTCCCGTTCGTTTAACTTCAGCTTGAGTGATATTTATTGCATCTATTTTTATTGTTGACAGTATGGGTGGTGTGATGCTTTCTAATGTTATTAATATTTTATGAGCTTGGGCATATATTGGTTGAACATCAGCATGATCATATGTAATGTATATTATTTGATATATCGTGTGAAACGATTGAAATAAGTATTTGTCTGTTATTGTATGTTCTAGATAGTATTGTAAAATAAAATCGAAACTATCTAAATAAATAGATAAATGATCTGTTAGTTGACTTGTATTTTGTTCAACCGAGATAATATTTTTAGATATTTCTTGTTGAAATCTTTGCAATAATTCAGATAATTGAGGTATAAACTGTTGTAATGCTTGTGTTGATACTGTCTTTTGTATTGTATATAAGGAGGATATTATTTGAATGTAATCAGATTGATTGTTTGTAAAAAGATCGGATGTATGGGTAGACGTGATCGTTTGTAATGCGAGTAAAATTAATTGAAGACTCTCCTGCTTTTCTATGACGCGATCAGAAGAAGGATCTAAGAATGTGTGATATAAGCAGCGAATAAAGCGACTATATGTTAATAAAGAAAACTTACAGTTCATTTTATCTGTATATTCGCTAGTTAGAATCTTTCTTTGATCTTTATGATGTAAAATATTTTTTATCGTCAAACTAATTGATCTGATCATAGGATTAGCTCCTGGATTAGATGGCATAATATGACAAATGTCGCAAATAAAAAATATGGCACGCCCAGCTATCTCAATAGGTATCTTATATAAATAGCCGCTTTCTGAGATCCATTGTAATAAAGAAGAAATATGAGTGTATTGCGTTAAGTCACCTAAGTTTCTTTGGCTTGAATCATTTGTGCTCAAAATTAAAATTTTTTCTAAAATCATTAAGATGATCTGTGACTGATCAACTGGATTTTTTATTTCATCAGAACACTGACTATTGTCTATTTTTACTAAAATCTTTGGTTTATTATTGTTTAACCATAAATTTAATTCATTTAATGTTAAAATATTAGACATATCAATATCTTGAATTGATTCTTGTGTCTTGCGTTTAGATAAAGAGATACAGGTGTTTTTTTGAATGCACAAGGATAGATTTGTCGTTAATGCTTGATGACGGGTAGATGTAGAAGTTGGTATTTTTTTTATTGTAGCGTTTTGAGCATACTCAAATGGTAGATGCTCTATGTTATTGATGCATAAGGCTACTGTATCTGTTAAGTGCTTTTTAATCATAGTTAGTCTCCTGTATATATAAAAACAATATTTGGTATTCTCTGTTTTATTATTGAATGCTGATGTCTTAATTTAGACATCCTGAATCAAGTTTTATGTGAAAAGTAAAAAACAAGACTGTTAGCTTGCCTAACAAACAGATGGATATGAAAAATTAAGTTTATTATTGAATAGGATAGGCTTGGCGTACAATAAAAAAATGAGCGAATAATCTGCTAATATCTCTGTGTTAATTCTGATGAGGTGATGATTAAAAACCAATAAATACCATATCATTAAATGCATTATATATTAATTTATCGTATGATATTTTCCAGTTATTGGGTGTTTTTGATGTTGTATTAAGCGTGAACTACAATAGTCAGGCATCTGCTATGATAGAAAAAAGTAGTCAAATACTCATCTTGTATTTCTTTTTTTATCAATAAAAGAAGAAGATTGACATGGCTTGTTAACACTTAACTTCAGAATATACAGGTGTCTCATGTCACAGACAAGGATTCAGAGTAGACGGGATTACTCAAGACTTCATCAAAATAGTTGTCTAATGTTCCTATGTTGTTTGTCATTTGGATTTTAGTTTGATCTGAAAATTGTACTTTCAATTTGAGTAGAATTTGCTGGTTTTGCATTTCTTTGAAGTATAATAAATGTCTTTCTATTGCTTCAAGTATATTTTGCTTGTTGGTTATATTCTGTTGTTCTAGTAGTAATTGATGATATTTTTTTATTTTTTCTTTTTTGGTGATTTTCAAAATTTCTTCTGCCAATTTTAGACATAGAATGGTAGCTTTTATGGCCTGTTTTGTAGTATTTTGTGTTCTCTTGAATACTTCTAAATATGTTGAATGTGATAATTCTTTGGTTTCGCTAAAAAAAACTTCCCATCGTTTTATAATTAGATCACCTTTCTGGCTTATTGATTGTAATTCCAAATCAAGAGAATCTATCATCTGGCACAATGATTGTGCTTCCTGTCTCAGCTGGATGTTTTTTTCTATAGCTGAAGGTGGCATATAAGATTCTATTTCATCGTTCGGCGTTTGGCGTTCTTCTTGAATTTGAGTTATTTTTTTGTTAATTTCGTCTATTTCGGTTTGAATTTTAGATATAAAGTGATTTGTATCTATAAGATTTATATTTTCGTGTTGTTCTCTTTTTATTTTGATGATATCTAGCTTGTGACTGTGAATTAAATCTGATACTTCCTGTTGAATTTTCTGTATTTGACTGAATACTTTTTTATTGTTAAGCGTTAAGGCGTGAAGCATTGACATAGCTACGCTGTTTAACGGGATTTGTTGTTGAATCACTTTAAGTAATTCAAAGGAACGCTCAAACATTTTGGTAAAATAGCATGCGTCTTCTTTTATCTGCTCTTTAGTTAGCTGACTTCTTGCGTTAAAATTTAATAAGCATACTGAGGAAAATAGGATTAAAAAAAAAGCCTGGATTTTTATTTTTTTGCATATCATGTAAAATGATCTCTATCATAGTGAACATAAATATTTTTTTTTAAGTACACTTTATTTCATGGTACCTTATTTTAAATATAATATACAACAGTAATGTTTTTTCTATATTAAAAAATAAGCAGTCAAATATTCATAAGACGTATCACTTTTTTATCGCCAAAAGAAATCAGTTTATAAGACTTTATAATATTTGACTGTAAAAGAAAAATCTCTTGCAGCGGTTTTATGAGAGGGTTTTCCTCATACAACATTGATTGCTAATCAATGTAGAAATCAACTTAATCTTGATCATGAGCTCGTTAAATGAGCTGCATGATACCTTGGACCACCTAACCTGGGTCGCTTAATTTGAGAGATTGAAAAAAACATAAAAAGAACAAAAACAGTATCTTCTTGTCAAGAAGAATGAGTCATCGTCAAGCGCTTGTTACAACAAGCACGAAAAGATAAAAACACATGAGCCAAAAGTAAGCTGCATAAACAAAGAAAAAATGCATAAAACGCATGATTATGGAGGAAAACTATCTATCACTATAACGCGCAAACAAAGGTTTTGTTTTCAGTGTAAAATATCATTCAGGTTGTTCATATCATGATCATACTTTAAATGAAATAGTGTGTGGCACAAATGATATTATATTCAGCTAAATCAAATAAGTTTTTTTGCTAGAGATTATAGAAAATATAAAATAGACAGATTGAATCTGTTTATATTAGGACAATGCAAAAGCATGAATCTTTCCTTGAAGGAAACAGATCGCAAGACGAAATGCAATTGGACTGCATATGGATCCTATGAAAACAGAAGGCACACGAGACATGGATGTGCTGAAAGATAGGATTAGCTATGAGATGAATGCTATTTTATGTGTCTTTTGGCATAATCTATGATGACTTTGGGTATCATGGTTTTTGTCGTGTTTGAATTTTTTCACATTGATATCTACGATGAAGTCATTTAAATTGTTTTTTTTAATTGGCGTCTTCAGAATCAACTAATGAAAGCAAGGCTATTAAAAGTCAGCAGAAAATTTGATAAAATGCTTCTACAGATAATGCAAAATATTGATGTTTTGATCCTGTATTTTTAATGTTTTTATTGTTGAATGAATAGCATAATTCTTCGGTTATAATAGATAAATTTTAGAGATTTCTTCTCTAGCTATATGTTGGTTCGCCATGTGGATCTCCTTCTTTTGGTGATAAGAAGACAGGATACACATGATTAACATTGAATGCTTATTTTTGATGAACAGGCCTTTCTATTGCGTTTCGTGCTTTAAAAGGCATTATTCAGGTCGCATATGAGGAAAAAGCAATACATCTCGAATAGATTGGGTGTTTGTGAATAACATGACTAATCGATCAATACCAATGCCGTTTCCTGCTGTTGGTGGTAGCCCATATTCCATGGCTTTGATATAATCTGCATCATAATACATGGCTTCATTATCACCTTGTTTTTTTGCTTTTGCTTGATGTTGAAAGCGTTTAGCTTGTTCTTCAGGGTCATTTAACTCTGAATAAGCATTTGCAATTTCTCGAGAGGCAATATATAGTTCCCATCTTTCAGTGATGTCTGGATTGTCATCGCAAGCTCGTGCTAACGGCGATGTTTCTGTTGGGTGATTAATAATAAAAGTAGGTTGAATTAAACAATGTTCCGTTGTTTTGTCAAATAAGGCCATTTGTAATTTGCCTAACCCATCTGTTTTTTGAACATCAATCGATAAGCTTTGGCATAGTAAGGTTAGTTCGGATTGCTGTGTGAGCTGGCTGTTGGTGTAATCTGTGTATTTTTTTAATGCTTCTAAAGGTGTTAATCTGTCAAATGGGCGTGAAAAGTCTAATTCATATTCATCATATGGAAATTTCAGAGTGTCTAATAATTGTAACGCTAAAGTGCGTAATAGTTCTTCTGTGATGTTCATTTGATCAATATAAGTGGCATAAGCCCAATAAAATTCTAGCATGGTGAATTCTGGATTGTGGCGTGTTGAAAGTCCTTCGTTTCTAAAGTTACGATTAATTTCATAAACACGCTCTAATCCGCCAATTGTTAAGCGTTTCAAGTACAGTTCAGGCGCAATTCTTAAAAACATATCCATGCCTAAAGCATTATGATGTGTCGTAAAAGGAACTGCATTTGTTCCACCTGGAATGCTATGTAGCATAGGTGTTTCTACTTCAATGAATTGCCTGTCTTCTAAGAATTGTCGAATACAGCTAATTGTTTGCGCGCGTATTGAAAAAATTTGGCGTGTTTCTTGATTCATAATGAGGTCTACATAACGCTGGCGATAGCGTTGTTCGATATCTGCTAATCCTTTATGTTTTTCAGGTAAAGGTCTGAGGCATTTAGATAACAAGATCGTTTCAGATAAATTGAGATAAAGATCTCCCTTATTAGATCGTTGTACTGTGCCGGTGGCTCCAATAATATCTCCTAAATCCCATGTTTTTATTTCAGCTAATATTATCGGAGATAAAACTTTTCGATTAATATAAATTTGAATTCTACCAGACATGTCTTGAATTTCAAGAAAAGCGCCACGGTTTAACATAATGCGTCCAGCAATAGAAGCTGTATATGATTCTAATTCTAAGGCTTCTTTAGAGGTGTTGAAGAATTTTTTCTGTAATTCATCTGCAAAAGCATCTTTTTTAAAATGATTTGGGTAGGCAATGCCTTTTTTTTTGATAGCATGCAGTTTGTTGCGACGATTTGCAATGAGTTGATTTTCTTGTTCCTCTGACTGTTCGTTATGATTCAACGTGTCAGATTGTGTTTCATTTGCCATAATTTTTCGCTGTAAAGTCATTAAAAATAAGCTATCTAACCAGTCAAGTGGCTATTATTATTTGCTTTTTGACTGCGTGAGATATGGAATGATTTAGTATACCATACCAGACTCTATGAAACCCAGTCTCTTAGAAATAGAAATCTTTGTTTCAGTATGTAATCAAGCTTTATTTTTTTATTTTGATATATTGATGGATGAAATAATGCTCAAGTGATTTTCTTATTAAGCTATTTAACAATTTATTAACCCGTAAAATGGGTTTAATTGTTTTTATTTAAAGTTTATAATGTGTAAACTATATATTTGTTTTTTTTGAAAACAAGATGTTCATTCTAGGTACTTAGTATGTTAAATATAACCCTTCCTGATGGTACCGTGCGTGTTTTCCAAAATCCTGTAACCATTTTGGAAATTGCAGAATCAATTGGTGCTGGATTAGCAAAAGCAACTTTAGCAGGTGAAATAGATGGTCAGTTATATGATGCTTGTGAAACACTATATGATCATGTTACTTTACGAATTATTACTGCAAAAGATGCTGAGGGAGTGCACATCATTCGGCATTCATGCGCCCATTTAATTGGTCATGCTATCAAACAATTGATGCCAACTTCAAAAATGGGCATAGGCCCTGTGATTGAAGATGGGTTTTATTATGATATAGAAACTGAAGTACCTTTAACAACAGAAGATTTACAGTCATTAGAGTCGACTATGAAATCATTAATTGCAAGCCATTATCATATTATTAAAAAATGGACGCCTTTTGAAGAAGCAAGAAATATTTTCATTGCGCGTAATGAACCTTATAAAGTCGAAATTCTTGACAATATTCAGCCGACACCAGAAAAAGTCGGTTTATACTACCATGAAGAATATATTGATATGTGTCTTGGTCCTCATGTCCCTAATACCCGTTTTTTAAAATATTTTAAATTGACTCGTGTAGCAGGTGCTTACTGGAGAGGCGATAGTCGCAATAAAATGTTAACACGTGTGTATGGGACTGCCTGGGGAGACAAGTCAAGTTTAGCGCTTTATTTACACCAAATAGAGGAATCTAGTAAAAGAGATCATCGAAAATTAGGAAAACAATTAAACTTATTTCATTTGCAAGAAGAAGCTGCAGGGCAAGTTTTTTGGCATCCTAAAGGTTGGACTCTTTATTTGCTCATAGAAGATTATATTAGAAGAAAACAAAAAAAATATGGGTATCAAGAAATTAAAACGCCTCAACTAGTAGATCATATTTTGTGGGAAAAATCAGGGCATGCTGATAAATTCTCAGATTCGATGTTTAATGTGTTCTCTGAAGAAAAACATGCTGTCATTAAGCCAATGAATTGTCCTTGCCATATACAAATCTTTAATCAAAGAATTGTGAGTTATCGTGAATTACCGTTTCGTTTAGCTGAGTTTGGATCTTGTCATCGTAATGAGTCATCTGGTTCTTTGCATGGTATTATGCGAATTAAAGGATTCACACAAGATGATGCCCATATTTTTGTATCAGAAAGCCAAATTCAAGCTGAAGTTGCTTCTTTTATCGAGATGCTTCATGAAGTATATCAAGATTTTGGATTTGATTTAAATCAATTATTATACAAACTATCGACTCGACCTGAAGATCGTGTTGGTTCTGATGACATTTGGGATAAAGCAGAGCAAGCTTTAGCATTTGCATTAGATGAACAAAAAGTAAAATGGGAGTATTTACCAGGCGAAGGAGCATTTTATGGTCCAAAAATTGAATTTTCTTTAAAGGATTCGCTTGGCAGAGTGTGGCAATGTGGTACAATACAGGCTGATTTTTCTATGCCAGGTCGATTAGATGCAAAATATATTGATGAAAAAGGGGATAGACAAGTACCTGTGATGTTGCATCGAGCAGTATTAGGCTCATTTGAGCGATTTATAGGCATTTTAATTGAGCATTATGAAGGTCGATTTCCTTTATGGTTGTCGCCTAATCAAGCCGTTATTTTAACTATTACGCAACATCAAGCTGATTATGCTTATGAAATTGAAAAGAAATGTAAACAAGCAAATTTAAGAGTATTGTTAGATACTAAAAATGAAAAAATTGGTTATAAAATTCGTCAGTATACTTTGGAAAAGATTCCTTATCTATTGATTATAGGTAACAAAGAAATGGAAAACAACCAAGTATCAGTTAGAACGCTATCAGGAGAAGACAAAAGTACTTATGATGTGGATGATTTTATTCATCAGTTATGTATTGAGGCTCAATGATAGTGATTTTTGTATTATGACTTGAATAAGGAGATACCGCAATTAAACGGCCTAATCTACGTAATCGTAATCAGACGATTGCACCGATTAATGAAAATATTGACGCAAGTGAAGTGCGTTTAATTAATTCAGATGGTGAGCAAGCAGGTGTTGTCTCTATTGAAAGAGCACTTGAGCTTTCTAAAGAAGCTGGTCTTGATTTAGTCTTATTGGGTGTCAATTCTGAGCCACCTGTCTGTAAAATCATAGATTATGGAAAGTATATATATGAACAGAAAAAGCAGAAAGCATTAGCAAAAAAGAAACAAGTTCAAATACAAGTTAAAGAAATTAAATTTAGATCTGGAACAGAAGAAAGCGATTATCAAGTTAAGTTAAAAAGCTTGATCCGTTTTTTAACTCAAGGAAATAAAGCAAAAGTTTCTTTGCGATACCGTGGTCGAGAGTTATCTCATCAAGAATTAGGTTTTAAATTAATGAAGCGTGTTGAAGCAGATTTAGAAGAATATGCTGTTATTGAACAAAAACCTAAAATGGAAGGTAGGCAGCTTATTATGATTTTCGCACCCAAGAAAAAGAAATGATGTGTGTTTCATGATTTTTAATCAAGTTTTTGATTGAAGATGAATTGACATATTTAAAATCTGGAGTATCATCAATGCCTAAAATGAAAACAAAACGTTCTGCTGCTAAAAGATTTAAAAAAACAGCAAATGGTTATAAGCATAAACATGCGTTTAAAAGTCATATTCTTACTAAAATGACAACTAAACGTAAACGAAAGCTGCGTGGTGTCAATCAACTGAATGCATCAGATAAGCCGCTAGTCGCTAGAATGTTGGGTCATTAGTCTTAAGGAGAGTGGTTTATGGCACGTGTTAAACGTGGCGTGACGGCCCATCGTCGTCATCGAAAAATATTAAAACAAGCGAAAGGTTATTATGGTGCCAGATCGCGTGTTTTTAGAGTAGCTAAGCAAGCCGTTATTAAAGCGGGTCAATATGCCTATCGAGATAGACGTCAACGTAAACGTCAATTTCGTGCATTGTGGATCGCTAGAATAAATGCTGCAGCACGCACTTTTGGACTATCTTATAGTCGCTTAATAGATGGTTTAAATAAAGCAAATGTCCTGATAGATCGCAAAGTATTAGCTGATTTAGCGGTTCGAGAAAAAGAAGCATTTGACAATATTGCACAAATTGCTCAAAAAGCATTGAATGCTACCTAGTTTTTTCAAGCTTTTCGTTTTTATTTATTTTGAATCATATACTGATACAGTATCGAAACTAGACTATATAGGGTGATGATATGAGTATATTGATGTTTTAGGTTTTCGGGGATGCTGCCTAAGAATCAAAATATGACAAGCACTCAATTTTATAATATACTCATATGCAACCTATATCGACAATATCCCTTAAAAAACGTTCAATCTGGGTCATCAGTGGTTCTATGGATTGGTGCTTTTCTCTTGCTAAAAGCTGGTTCCCTCCATCTGAAGATATTTGTTGGTCACATCAACAGAAAAATCCTTTCTTATTATTAGGGTCTGAATGTACCGTTTTAGTATTTAATACATTTTTTAATTTTAATATTGATCTTTTAGGCTTGCTGTCAGGTACGGTTGTCGGTGGAGGATATCTTGTTTTATTAACGCCTCCTTTAAGCATGTGGCCCTATTACCCAGATCAAGATACAGCTCGATTGTTAGATCAATTTCCTTTGCCTTACCCCTCCCGCTTCATTAAGCGATTGATTATTATTTTATTAAAAAATAAATCAATCCAATGGGTTAACCCTGAGTCTTTGACTAATATTTCTCCTCCGAAATTGCAAAGAAGATCTCAAGATGATACTCAACAATTCAAAGATGATCGTCATATTGATCCTATGACTGCGAATCAATGTCACATTGTTGAGGCTATTCATGCTTTATTTTGGAGTAAAAAACCTAATAAATTAATTTTGACAGCTTTGAGAGGTCGAGGTAAAACGGCTGCTTTAGGTTTTGCAGCAGCTAATATTTTAAAGTGCTCTCATCAAAAACCAATCCAAATCATAATAACGGCACCTTATCAGAAAGCTTTGAACACTTTTTATATCACTTTATTTCACTGTTTAAAGCAAGCTCGCATTGATTATAGTTATCATAAGCAAAAATCAATTCTTGTTATCCAAGAACATCAAATTATCTTTTTACCGCCTGATCAAGTATTAAAATCTACAGCAGACTTGTTATTTGTAGATGAAGCTGCTGCAATTCCTATTCCTGTGTTAAATCAAATGAGTCAACAGTTTATGTGCGCTGTTTTCTCAAGTACATTAGATGGATATGAAGGCACAGGGAAAGGTTTTGATTTGAAATTCAAAGCACAAGGTCTGCAAGCAGGGTGGCAGCACTGTACTTTATATGAACCGATGCGTTGGGCTAGAGATGATCCTGTTGAGCAATTAATATACCGCATATTAGGCACGCAATGGCCTAGTTTATTATGTAAAAAAATAAAAACAAAGTCATTTCAAGTAAAAAGAATATCACAATATGAATTATTAAAAAATAATGTATTATTAGATCAAATGTTTGCTTTATTAGCGTTGGCGCACTATCAAACAAAGCCAAGTTATTTGCGTCAATTAATGGATGCAAATAACATGATCATACATGTGATACAATCTTATGATGAACAAATAATAGGAGTTTGTGTCAGTGTAATAGAAGAGCCGATAGCCATTATTAATCAAGCAGATGTTTTACTAGGAAAGCGTCGCTTAAAAAATCATTTATTATCCCAGCTACTAGGAACACAATGTCATGTACCTGAAGCTTTAAATGCTCGGGCACTTCGTGTTCAAAGAATTGTCATTCATCCAAGTTATCAAAGACAAAAATTAGGCTCTATGTTTATTCAACAGGTTATGCAAGCAGGTTATGATGCGCATGTAGATTATATTGGCACTAGTTTTGGGGTGCATGCTGACTTAATGTTATTTTGGAAGGAACAATATTTTAGTTTGGTTGGTATTGGTATTAAGCAAGATACAAGCACAGGGTGTCATTCCGCTATTTTTTTAAAAAGTACTTCAAAGATAGGAGAGCATATTTTTTGTAAGGCGAGTACTTTTTTTTATCAACAGATTGCTTATGCTTTTATAGATTACTTAAACACGTTGGATTTGCAGTTAAGTCAAATGATTTGTTGTTGTATCAGTCCTTCTGAGCCAAAACGATTAACAGATATAGAGATTGATTTAATCAGTTGTTATACAAATGGTTATCGTTTTTTTGAATATGTGCATAGCGTATTATCTAAATTTTTTTGGAATCAAGTATCGTATATTATGAATCATCATATTTTATCTAATATAGAAAAAAACATCATACTCTTGAAAATAGTTCAGCATAAAAGTTGGTCATGTTGTGTTCATATTTTAGCTTTATCAGGTAAAAAAGAAGCAAAATATTTATTGCGAGCAAGTTTTAAAAAATTAATGCATCAATAACTTGAGACCTTTGCAAAGATAACATTATTCATGTAAAAAAACAATATAAAGACAATGAAATTTTATGATTTAGTTACAAGTATTATATGAAGTAGACATCAGTGAATCTTTTATAAGAAAAGTAACAGGAAGTGCTCAAGATGAAGTCAAAGTATGGTAAAATAGAGGCTTAGACTGTCTTATCGTATTTTTTGATTCTTTCTAGTTGTCAAATTGAAACAAGAAAATCGCATGATGAACAAAGCAGTATATATTGCTTTAAACCTATATATTCAGGGTAAAAAGGATATATTAGATTTAAAAATGAAGTAAATGTAACGCGATCATTTGCAGTGTTTTTTTATTATTTGTCTGAACGAAAAAGACAGATATTCACAACTAGGTATGTTACATATGAAAAAAACGTGGTTCTTGTGTTTTATATTTATGTTATGCAACACAGGCGAAAATTTTTGTCATGCTGCCTCTCATAAAAAGCCATCTTTTATGCAGGATTTCTCAGCCAGAGTTAAAACAATGACAGGGGTTTATTTAGGACTATCTGTGCCTTCTATCGTATCAAGCCTAATGCATGGCGCTAGCTTATCCTCTGCTACAATTATGACACCTATTATAATGACAGCATCTACTATCGCATTAACTGGTTTAGTCGGCGCGACAACAAAAAAAGCTTTTGATATGGCCATTGACTCTATTAATCCTCAATT
>JAAOIJ010000058.1 GCA_015163815.1 Endozoicomonadaceae bacterium | reverse complement strand
TAATTTATGTATTTTTTTATTCAAACAATACATAAATTACTTCATTTTTTAAACTATTTTAATAAAAAAGATCATATCAGGAGTCTTTGTTGTCTTATTGCAAAGGTCTCAGCATATCATAATTTTTTTATTGTGTTTCTCAAAGACAGCAATGAGTTTGCTTTTTTCTTCAAGCCATGATCTCAGTTATTTTTAAAAAATACTCAGTAAAAAGTTGCTGTAAAATTTTATTTTTAATGATTTAATCAATATGTTGTATGTATAAACCTGATAAAAAAGTCAAGCAGGCTGTAAAATAGAATATAGCCTGTCTCGTTATATTTTAATTGAAATTAATCAGGGTATAGGTGATGATCTTGTGTTAATTTTTTTAGTTTGTCTTTTTCAGGTGTGTAATATTGTTGTGTTGTGATAATGGATTCATGGCCTGCAAAAATTGATAAATCTTCTATTTTCATTTTATTTGCAAGATGCGAAAGAGCAGTATGTCGTAATGAATGGAAGCTTTTTTGGAGTAAGCGTTCTGCTAAGTCTGGCTTATTTAAGAGATAGGCTGCTTTCGCACAATGTTGCATAAATTGTAAAAACCAATGTCGAATTTGTCTAGCTTTCATGCTTGTAAAATAAATAGAATGATCAGGGGCTTTTTTTACAGGGTATAATGTAGGTGCTAAAGGAAATAAATCAGACGAAATATCATTTAATTGATTAAAATGGCGATATATATTGATCGCTTTCATCATATCAGGTGTAACCGGTAATTGACGTATTCGTCGCCCTTTTCCTTTAATATGTAAGATGAAATGATTATCTTGATCTAATTTAATATCTTGACAGGTATGATTTGATAATTCAGATTCTCGCAACCCTGTTCCATACGCCAGTGAAAAAATATACAGTAATCTTGCTTTTTCATGGCGCATTCGTTTTGAATTTTCAGGGTAATTTTGAAGGGTTGATAATAAAAAAGTCCATTCATCTTGAAAAAAAAAGCGAGGCGATCCATGCCCTTTGGCAAATTTTTCACCACTTTTATCAAAAGCTGCAAAAGGATTGCCATAATTATACCCTGTAATTTGTAAATAATGAAAAAAACTACTGAGTACGGTAATCACTTGATCTGTACTGCTGCCTGGTTTAATAGCATAAGGGAAGTATACTTTTTCTGGTTTATCTTTGTTAATGCCAGGTTTTTGCCATTCTGTCCATGGATTTTGAATAAAATGGACATATTTTTCAACATCTAACAGTGTAATGTTTCGATATTCTTTGTATAAAGCTTTTGATATGAATATAGTAAATCGGATGAGCTCACGAGTATAGCGCCGAAATGTTTCATGAGATCGTCTTTTAGCTCTTTTTAAAAATAATAATAAAGCCGCTTCATCATAATCAACGCCTAATTGATTATGGCTGTATGCTTTTGGTTCGAAAACATGAGAATCCATTGCCGTTTTTTCAGTCAATTTCATATCGTTATCCATTAAAATAATATGAGATCCTATTGTTTTGAGTATAAACTAAAGGTTTGATTTGAAGTAACTGTATTATATGTCTGATTCGATCAGTGATTGAATTTTTGTCTGCAATAAATCCAGAGCAATTTTATTTTTACCACCTTTAGGGATAATGAGATCGGCATATTGCCTAGAGGTTTCAACAAATTGGATAAACATGGGTCTGACAGTCTTTAAATATTGATTTATAACGGATTCAATGGTTCGTCCGCGTGTTAATAAGTCACGTTTTAGTCTGCGAATTAAACAAATATCTAATGGTGTATCGATATAGAATCGTAAATCTAATTCTTGTCTTATTTCAATATTATTAAATAATAAAATACCTTCATAAATAATGACTTGAGATGGGTTTATTTGCATTTTATTTGCACTGCGATTATGTTGCTGATAATCATATAATGGCACTTCGATGCTATGACCTTTTTTTAATTGTTTGATATGACTGAGCATCAAGGCTTGGTCAATAGAGTCAGGATGATCATAATTTGTGTTGATGCGTTCTTCGAGTGATAAATGACTTTGATCTTTATAATAAGAATCTTCTGAGATCATACATAAATGCTGACTATTTAATGATTTGAGTAATCTTTCTGCAAATAAGGTTTTTCCAGAAGCAGATGCGCCGGCAATGCCAACGATAATGATTTTTTTAGACATGTTGTAACCTATTTATTATTGGGGTTCTACGTGTGATTTTTTATGGTAAATATGAATGAAGGGATAAGCAACCTATTTCTGTCAAAAAAAGACTAAAAAACGATATTTTACAATGACGCCTGTATATTTTAGTTTGATGTGATCAATCTTTGACAGTAAGGATGATATTGATAGGTAATTCATCTTGCTTAATGCTATTGAGTTCTACTACATTTATAGTAATATAAAAAAGTTATTAAGGAGTGATGTTATTATGGGGTTAGGATTTAGACAACCACTGGAGAGGCTGAGGAGTTTTTTTGCAACTCGACATCCTAAGCAGTATCATTTAGATACTACTTACAAGCTCGCTTCTTCTTCGAAATCTGATAGTCGTCAAACAAAATATCTTTATAACACAATCAAAAATAAGATGCTGTCAAAGTTAGATAGCAGTCTGCATTTTTTTAAAAAAATATTATCAAAACGTGTTATTGTTCGTAATTTAACGGTAACTGAAGATTTTTTCGTTAACATGAGTAAAACTGATAATCCGAAGACTGCGAGTACTAGGTTGTTGGACGCAGCAAATCCAGAGACAAGAATAAAAGACTTGCAAAATATGCTAGATAAGATGCCTCAATTAGAAGCAAAGATGCAAGAAGAACTATCTAAATCAAAAGAAAAACAAAAGCTAGATAGTCATAAAGAGGAAAATAGAACTAACAAATTGAAGACAGACGTTATGCGAGAAAATCAGGTTTCATTTGCAAAAGCAATTAACTCAATGAGCAAGGATTCTCGTTATATTCATGACAAGAAACTGAATGTGATGTATTCGCATGGTTTGGATAGTGATTCGCATCATCGAAGATTTGATGAAGCATTCAAAGAAGCCTTATTACCATATGAAAAATCGCATAAGATCAAGCAGCAGGACGCTAGGGAACGCTATGAAAGCGTAAAGAGCGCTTTTTTCAATGCTGCAGTGCCTTCTGATGGCGATAGACGTAAAGTAAACGAAGCTTTTCATCAATGTCTTAAACTAGAGACTATAAGTCCAGCAGATACGCAAAAAGCGTTAGTGGAAGCCGCTATAAAGTATAAAAATGAAACGATACAGCCTGCACTTGAGAGAGCGGAAGGGAGACTCAAGCAATATAAGCACGAGGTGGATACCTCAGTAACGCCTGTACCAGAAAATACGAAAGTCTTGGCAGATCTTTCTATTGTGAAAGCAGTAGATGATGAGCTAAATGGTATCTTAACTGGCGAAAGATATCAAGATAGTAATACAAGTCCTGAGGAAGCGATTAAACTGGCGAGTGTTAGTTATTTAGAACAATATGCTGAGCAATTAGGGCTGTCACACACAATATCTCGTCATAACGTTTCCAGTCGATTACACGAATTGGCATTACCTTCAGAGTTTATAGAAAGACATGGATCGACTTCAGATCTAGTCCCAAGTCAGACTAATCTATCTGAAGCATCGTTGCCACCTTCTGCTCCTGTCCACGCTGATTTGTTGGGTCTAGACTTCCCTCAACAACAATACAAGCCTTTAGTTGCAAGTCGTCAACCTCAGCCCACCAAACCGGCTTATGAGCCAACAGCATCGTTGCCACCTTCTGCTTATGCTTGGCAGGATAGTAAGGGTTATAAGCCTCCTCCTAAAGTATCGTTGCTACCTGAAGATTGGGAGAATGGCCCCTGGAGTTCAAACAACCCCTTTATAGGCGGAACTCCTGTATCTTTCATGCCACAGAATATTAGTAATGCAGATATGGATCAGGCGAGTTTATTTGCGACTGTTCAGGACCCCGGCCAATCATCAGCATATAGTAATTACTAGACACCTATTTAGACTGCAAAAAACTAAAATCAGGTATTACTGACGGGTATAAACGGAAAATAGGATGTCTTCTCATGTCTTGACAAGGATGTTGATAGTTAGTCTTCTTCAAGTCACTCCTTTGAATACAATTATGAGACGATAAGATATTCAGAATAAAATAGAAATATTATCTCGAAAGATAATATTTCTATTGATTTTACTCTTTCATGAATTCATTTTTAAGATACACTCATGCAACAATAAAGAGCAATACGTCAAGATTTTTCTATTTTTTTCATTAATTCATAAGGTATTTGATACTTGGATGCTTTTATAAGCCTATTATTGACTGCTGTTTGAATCACTAAAAGCTCACAATCTGCTATATTCATAAACTCTATTTTCTTTGGCAAATATTGACGGACTAATCCATTGGTCTGTTCATTGAAAAATGTTTCTCAAGAAATATAAAGTGTATAAAAATAGCATTTTATTTTCAATGTTTTAGATAAATTTTCATGTTGCGAAAACGTTTTTCCCTAATAAAAAGTAAGGGTTTGTCTATATTTAAGCGGCATCTTTGTTAAACATTTAATCATACAGTCTGAGACCTTTGCAATAAGAGAATAAATTTTAAATAATGTTTATTTTTATTTTTTTTCAAAAAAAATGATAAAATGAGTCGTATTTCGTTCTATTTTAAAAGAATTCCATCTAAATTGAGCATTTTAGACGGAATCCTCCTGGAAATGCTAAAAATCATGACTTATTTTATTACTCGCTTTTAATAAATTAACACAGATTACTTTCAAATAAG
>JAAOIJ010000057.1 GCA_015163815.1 Endozoicomonadaceae bacterium | reverse complement strand
CCAAGGAGAGCCTGTATGTAATTTCCATAATATAGCAGATATAACATGTCGATCATTTTTCCATCGATGACATTGATTTTTTTTCATAATGATTTGTATTTTTTCCCAAAGAATATCAGTTAAAAAATCTCTAATCATAAGTTACTACTCTTTTTTTTAAAAAAGAGTGTCGTTTATTTTAAAGTAAAAAGTAACCTATACATGATTTTCAGATTGAGGATACGCTCTCGATATGCAAGTCAACATAATGCAATATTCTGTTGGAATTGATGATCTGATTTCAGAGTTTTGTCACGGTTATGGCCTGTGCTGAAATAGATGAAAATAATAGTCTGAGACCCTTGCAATAAGACAACAAAGACTCCTGATATGATTTTTTTATTAAAATAGTTTAAAAAATGAAGTAATTTATGTATTGTTTGAATAAAAAAACACATAAATTATTCATTGCACTGCTTATTGCAAAGGTCTCAGTCTATCCATGTGTATCTATGATTTTTGAGATAGATGTTGATACGATCTATTGCAGACATTGTCATGAAATAGATGTGATGACACATGCTAAACTAGTCGATATTGAAATCTCTTATTTCTCACTCAATCAATAAGTAATGATACAAAAGATATTAAAAAAATCCTGAACATTTTTTTCTCGTAAGCAAACTCTAGCCTGTTTATCACATTGATCAATTTCATGCAAATCTTTGTCATTGTACGATTTGGTTCTGCAAAAAATCAGACTCACAGGGCTTTATAAAAATAAGTTTACACCTCGTGTCGTTTATGACGGGATCATAGGTTTTTTTTGTGTATTGCCAGCACCTGAATAAAATAGAGATGACATGATAGAGCCGTCTTTTCATACAGATAATCTGGCAAATGATTTAGAACAAATAGACCGATAAAAAAATATTTTGTCCAGTGATGTGATATATGCCATGATGTTAATTAAGAGTATGATGAACTGACGAAAAAATGCATTTTTATTGATTGGATTGAATGGTATGAAACAAAAAGATTTGAATGGTTTCATTGAGATCCTATATCTTAGCGAACCTTATCCTCGCTTATATTCAAACATCGTACTTTGTTTCTCCTTTAAAAAACAAACAGTGGATGAACATAAGCATTGTATCAATTAATTGATAGACATGATGTAAAAAATAGATATTATTTTATGCCTGCAGACTATAGTAATATTGCAAACACACTCAATTTTTTATAAAACAACCATGTTATGTTTTTTGTATAAATAGCCTGAGACCTTTGCAATAAGCAGTTCAATGAATAATTTATGTGTTTTTTTATTCAAATAATACATAAATCACTTCATTTTTTAAACTATTTTAATAAAAAAGATCATATCAGGAGTCTTTGTTGTCTTATTGCAAAGGTCTCAGCCTATAAGAGATGACTCTTGCATTAAAATCTATTCATATGTTTGTATCGATAATAGATGAAAATAGAGACACGATAAAAAATTAATGTTGTTTTAATAGGAGAGCAAGGATGCAAAATGAACAGCCCATTATTCAATCAAAAATAGCGTCACGATACAATTTAGATTCTTCACATGAAGAGGTGATATTAGGTTATGGTGTCGATATTTTTGCACGTCGTTTTAACACAGGTAAAATCGATGGGTTTAAAAAAAAACCTATTTTATCAAATTTAACAAAAAAATTGAGGCTGAAATTATATGGTAAATCAACCTTTCAATTACCGATGCAAGCGATTGTGCATGCATTAGATTATCAAAGTTGCTTATATCTATGTGAATCAAATTTGTTTAATATGTCAAAAAAAATGAGTGATATTTTTCATATTGAATTATTAGCCGGTGCTTTTCATCAAGAAATACAGCATACTTTTTTAGATCACAATCTATTAAATCAACCGGTGATGTATATGCTCAATCGCCATCATTTTGTGCAATATGCGATTCAATTGCCACAATATACATCAACTGAATTAAGATCTTTTGCCCAACCAGATATCCTAACATGCTTGGATGCTTATACTGAAAATCCTGATCAATTTCAAGATCAGTTATGGAACTTATTTGATGAATATGGTGTTTTTATTTGTATGGGTGCTTTATACGGTGGTAGCTTAAATCAAGTTACAACATGCTCTCATGATGCGTTGACTTCAGTTGCTTTAAATCATCGTTTAGGAGATATTGTCTATCGTGAAAAAACAGGTCAACGTTTATCTTGTCAGGATATGCAGTGGTTAGATTTTACGCACTATGCAGAAGGCATGCATTTTTCTGTAGAAGGCGGTCGACTAGATATGCAATCTGCTTTAGGAATAGGCATCATGACTCAGCGCGCTGCAACTTTTCAGTTATGGAAAGAAAGCTTAAAAAAAGGTGAAAATTTACAGTTCATTGATTTTATGGAAGAAGGGTTACTGCCGATATGGCAATTGGCAAAAACACCGCAAGATGCCTTAAAAATTGCGCATGCTTTTGATCAATGGTATACCTCTCAATTAATATCTCGCCGTTTATTGCCGCAAGTAGTTACGAATCTAAAAGCTGTAGAATATGATGCACCTTTAAGACATGCAGATTTAAATGAAAATGAACGTAGTATTGCTTTAGTTGATCAAAAAAATAAGCGCTATGTTTATTTGATTTATCATTTAGAGTGGGCTCATGATGTTTTCACGCAGCAAGGTGATATTGTCACTGATATTCATTTTTCATCCGGGATGAAAGAGATATCGAAAGCCAGAGTTTATCCTGTTTTAAATCAAAATTCACGCATTGCAAATGTATCGCTTGCAGCGACTTCTGCTCAAATTACCTTGCATTTAAATGTAGAGAAAAAAAAATTTACATTGAATATAATCCAGTCTGGAATACATCATTTAGCACTGCTGTCAGACTTTTATCCAAAGGCTTCTCATTCTATACTATACAAAAAAATGAAAGGTAATTTTTATGATTTTTCTCAGCAAGCTCTTTATCGATATGCTTATTTAATGTATGTGCCATTATTATCTGACATGAAAGAACCTGTTTATTCTTGCGGTATTGCACGTAAAATTGAAAGTTCAGTATAACGCATTGGCCTGAATGTTATGAATGCTGTATGCTGAACAGCAGGATGATAAGAACATTCTTTTTTATAATGTATGATCTGAAAGGATAGATTGGATGATGCATGATAAAACCAACTGTATAATTGATTAGCTTAATAGAGGTCTGTATGGTGTTTTTAGGAATTGATATTGTTGCTATTGTTTTTATGATAGTTGTTATTATTTTAGTGATGACAGGTGTTAAAGTTGTTCCGCAAGGTTATACTTTTACTGTAGAACGTTTTGGTCGATTTACACGTTTGTTATCACCTGGGTTGCATGTTGTCTTACCTTTTATTGATCGTATTGGTTTTAGGCAAAATATCATGGAGCAAGTGCTTGATATTCCTCATCAAACTGTAATTTCAGCTGATAATGCACAAGTGACAACAGATGCTGTCTGTTTTTATCAAGTGCAAGATGCGGCTAAAGCATCGTATGAAATTACTAATTTACGCATATCTATGCAAAATTTATTGATGACGAATATTAGAGCTGTTCTGGGTTCTATGGAATTGGATGATATGTTATCCAATCGAGATAAAATTAATATATTACTATTATCAAAAGTCGATGAGGCAACAGCGCCTTGGGGCATTAAAGTGACGCGCATTGAAATTCGAGATATTGCTCCACCTACCGATTTAATTGAATCTATGGGCCGTCAAATGAAAGCAGAACGTGATAAACGTGCTTCAATTTTAGAAGCTGAAGGGAAGCGAGAAGCTGCTATTCAAATAGCAGAAGGAGAAAAACAATCACAAATTTTAAAAGCAGAAGGTGAGTTAGAAGCGGCTTGTCGGCATGCTGAAGCGCGTGAACGCGCAGCTTCAGCTGAAGCAAAAGCAACACAAGTTGTTTCTCAAGCTATTCAAGCGGGTGATACTAATGCCATTCATTATTTTATTGCGCAAAAATATACAGAAGCCTTGCAAGCTATCGGGAGCGCAAATAATACTAAAGTGGTCATGTTGCCTCTTGAGTCAACAAATTTATTAGGCTCATTGCAAGGTATTAAAGAATTATTATCGACAACAAAGACATCATAAAACATTCATAATAAGAGGATGAAAAGCATGACTGATATCATACTACATGCTTGGCATTGGGTTATTTTAGGATTATTTTTAATTGCTTTAGAGTCTTGTGGTATTGGTGGTATGTTATTAGGTGCTGCGGCCTCTGGATTTGTAATCGCCAGTATCGTGCATTATTACCCAGATTTAGTTTGGTCTACTCAAGTAATTTGTTATGGTTTTCTGACGATAGGATTCACATGGCTTTATTGGCATTTTTTTAAACCTGTGAATTTAACAAAATCAGAGAACACTGTGAATAATAGAGCTGCGCAATTAAAAGGTTCTTTGATAACACTAAAACAAGATCTACCATTAGGTGAAGGAAAAGTTCAAATTGCTGATACATTATGGCATGTGAAAAATACAGACAATGCGCCATTACAATGCGGGGATTCTATTTTAGTGACGGGGTACTCTGGGATGGTATTATTAGTGTGTGTCGATAATAAACGAATAGTAAAATAATAATAGCTATAAAAGAGAGTAGACAGGACAGTCCAGCTAACCAGGCTGAGGCTGTAATGCCTAGTGTTATATAGCCAATTAATGCGATAACCCCACATATTAAACTATAAGGTAATTGCGTTATAAAATGTTCCATATGATGACAGCCTGATGCGAG
Organism: Endozoicomonadaceae bacterium; assembly: GCA_015163815.1. Taxonomy (GTDB): domain Bacteria; phylum Pseudomonadota; class Gammaproteobacteria; order Pseudomonadales; family Endozoicomonadaceae; genus JAAOIJ01. Next base: position 2,866 of record JAAOIJ010000057.1, on the reverse strand, counting down.
AGAGGATAGTATCGTCGTATCAGAAATAGGAGAGCAATGATCACCAAATACAGCACCTGAAATGGCAGCAGCTAAAGTAGGAATTAATAAAGTAATGTCAGGTGAATTAAAAATAATGCTTGCACTGATTGGAATCATAATGCCAAAAGCTGCCCAGCTGCTCCCTGTTGAGAATGAAATAACACAGGAAGATAAAAAGGCTAAGGCAGGAACCCAATGTATTGAAAGTGTATTATTGATAATTTGTGATAAAAAGATACCCGTCCCAACTTGGTGAATCACGCTAGATAATAACCAGCCAAAAACAAGAATAGAGACGCCAATATACATCGATTTAAAACCAGTCCACATACCCATCATAATAGAGTGAATCTTAACATTTTTTTTAAGTAGTAAAATAATAATTATACTTAATCCGGCAACAGCCGACACAAAGAGTGATAAAGGGACTTGTGCATTTGTCATGGCACTGAAGATCGAGAAAGGTTTATAATTTTGAGATAAATGAAGAGAGCCTGTATAGAACATCATGATGAGCATCGCTGCAATTAAGATAAAAATAGGCAAAAATAAATCATATAATGAACCTTGTAACTGAATTGATTCTTTATTTGAAGTCGCGGATTTTATTGATTCTGTACGTTGATAGGCTGCGGCTTCGCACTGTTTCATTTTCCCAATATCTATTTGGTAGTACGCAACACAACAAACCATCGCGATGGCTGAAAGTGCATAGAAATTCATTGGAATAATCGTTAAAAAAAGAGATAAAGCATTTAATTCATCCCAGTGATAAGGCGCTAAAGTAATTGCAAATAGTGAAATAAGATAAGCCCCCCAACTAGACAAAGGGGCTAACACAGCAACAGGAGCGGCAATAGAGTCTACAATATAGGCTAATTTAGCACGAGAAATTTTATGTTGATCAGCTATAGGCCTAAATGTATTGCCGACGACTAAACTATTAAAATAATCATCAATAAATAATGTGACCCCTAATCCTATTGCAGAAAGTTGTATTTTATTTTTGGCTTTAACATATTTTGTAATCCAAGCTTGAAAAGCATAAGAGCCGCCTGAGTATTTAATTAAGCTATAAATAGCGCCTAATAATAAAGGGAAAATAAGTAAAAACACTTGAGTCCATTTCACTTGCTGTAAACTGGGAGACCAAAATAACGTGAGGATTTCATGGGTCATTAATTGTATGCTAGGCACAATAGAGCCATTCGTTAATAATAAAGCACCAATAAAAAAGCCGATAAAAAGTGACAGCATGACGCGGCGCGTTAAAATGGCAATCACAATTGTTGCAAATGTGGGTATTAAAGAGAGCCAAGAAATTGAATATTCAATCATTATCAATGATACATTATGAAAGTGTAAAGGCTAAGTAAAATAGCATTTTAATCTGTATGTGTACAGCCATTAAGATAATCATAAGGTTGAAATGAAATGATTGCAAGCAAGATTTTCTAAAAGCTGAATCTTTTTATTCTGTAGATTCAGGCAATCTAAAATCCATAGTCAATAATTGATCCTGTTCTGCAGGTCAATTATTGAGTCAGTTCCCATTCATAATCTACAATGACTGGAGCATGCCTAGAAAAAATATCACGAGTATATAGTCCTGCCGTGAGTATCTGTGGTTTTAGATTTTTTGTTGCAATTTGATAATCTGTTCGCCATCCTATATTATTTTTTCTATTCACTTCATTTTCCCAAAAATTAAATTGGCAATCCGCTTGTTCCACTTCACGATAGCAATCAACATATTGCATTTGTTTTAAGATATTATCCATCCATTGCTGTTCTTTTTCGGAAGCAGCAGGATATATTTTATGATCTTCATAGCAGGCGACATCTTTTGCTTTATGCGCGATATTGAATGTCCCACACGTAATCACTGATCGTCTTTTTCTATTTTGTTTTTTTAAAAAAAACCAATAAGCATCTAAGAAATGATATTTTTCTTGTGATGAATTGAGGTCAGTAACGCAACCTGGCACTAATAAACTAGAAATACTGATTGAATTAAAATCTAATTGAAGATAACGTCCTTGACTATCTAAATGAAAATCATTAATACCAGTAATCATTGCTTTAGGAATAACGCGACTATAAATAGCTACACCATTTGTTTTTGGATTAGAGGATGCATAATTTTCAAAAGAATAGGCATAATAATTGGGTATTTGGAAATTATTTTGAAAATCGTGATCTGTCATTTGAGTATTTTGAATACATAATAAATCAAAATCTTGCTGAATAACCCAATCCAAAAAACCTTTCTTGACAGCATGACTTAGCCCTTCAGCATTAAAACTGATAACCCGCATAATTTGATCTCTTGTAAATGTAAATTCTATTTTCTTAGTGTTTTTTAATCATGACATGACTTTTTTTGTATTTTATTGAGTCTCAGTATATTTCCAAAATTGAGTTCATGCTATGATTTTATATTAAAAAATCAGTGTATTTTAATGTGATTGTATATGAAAAAATAGATCTACTGTAAAATACAGCAAACTTTTAATTCATTATTTAGTTTTATTATGAATATAAAGAGATTTTTTAATTGATCCGTATCATTAAAAGCAGCACATAATATAAATCAAAAGACAACCTTTGACAAATAAATGATGGAATTAATTATTATTTTTTGATGAAATTGGCTATTTAAGTCCATTTTTTATGTGACATGTCATTCTAATCAGTACAGTACAAGATAATACTTTTAAAAAAAAACAATGATTTATTTTACAAAATTTGTTTTATTTTAAAAATAGGCACACATGTCTGTGTGAGTATGCTGCTTTCAATTATTCTGAAACGTTCTAAGGCGAGTCCTCAATCTGAAAATCAT
>JAAOIJ010000056.1 GCA_015163815.1 Endozoicomonadaceae bacterium | reverse complement strand
TTTTATTATTTTATTATTTTATTATTTTATTATTATTCTTAACAATTTATTATTATTCTTAACAAGAAGAATAGCAATGGATAAGCAATCCATCTATCAGGAAAGATACTGATTTTGATCCGAACAAATACGGATTCATCAGGTTAAATGATTTAAAAAACCACACTTTATTGATATTAAAAAAATCAATAAATCATATCTTTATATCCATATTACCGTATAATACACATAACTTTATATCAATATATTACATGAACAATACACTCAAATACACTCAAATACACTATACTCTTATATGATAACAGGAAAAAAACAGTTAACTCAAGGTCTTAACGCATTACACCTATCGGTAGATCCACATCAAATAGATTTACTATATCAATATCTTATTTTACTTCATCACTGGAATCAGACTTATAACTTAACAGGTATTCGTCATTTAAGCGAAATGATATCCATGCATATCTTAGATAGCCTCATTATAACGCCACATCTTACAGGGCATCAATTTCTAGATGTAGGCTCAGGGGCCGGATTACCTGGCATTCCGTTAGCAATATTGCACCCTGAAAATCACTATACTTTACTGGATAGCAATGGCAAAAAAGCGCGTTTTTTAAGACAAGTCATTCGTCAACTAGCATTAACGAATGTTACAGTAGCAGAAACTCGTTCAGAATCATTTGATCCTCATCACACATTTAATGGCATTTTATCTCGCGGATTAGGTACTTTGACTTATATGATTGATATAACGCAGCATTTGTTATCAACAAACGGTCATTGGTTTGCTATGAAAGGCTTATTTCCAGAACAAGAAATTCAACAAGTAACTCAGCATTATCCTGCTATTCATATCCAAAATTTGATACTATTAAAAACTGAAAATAAAACGCATCGACACTTAGTGATTATGCATTGTTAAACTGAAAAATCCTCGACATAACATAGGTCATGATGATCAAAAATAATCAATTCGCTTTGTATCATAACTTTCAGTTAAAATATTGAATGAAGAACTAAATCTCTTTTTCACAATCTATGTCTTTCATCTGTTGAGCAAATCATGTCTTTTTTTAAAGCGAGATAGCGCTTTTTCTACTTAGAGAGACAGTGTGTTGCATCGATCCTGAAGACCATAAGATGCCTTGATTTTTCCTTCTCAATTGTGAAGTACAGCAGTAAGGCTTGTCTATAGCCAAAAAAAATCAACCGACACATGATTTTCAAATTGAGGATACACCCTAATAAAAAAATAAGTCTTTTTGATCCTCAATGCTTAAAAATGCTATGCTAATCTATAGTCAATTATGATACCATTAATAAGCAATTATTGAATCATACCCCCATTATAATGCTCTATATTCAACATGATATGTTATGAAACAGCCAACAAATTTAGAACAGCTTGCTCATCAAATACAAGGCCAATTAATCGGATCAAATCGTTCCTTTTCATTTTATAATACAGTGAGTATAGATAGTCGTATCATAAAAAAAAATCAATTATTTATTGCTATAGTTGGACAGAAAGTCAATGGACATGGCTATATTCAACAAGCTTTTGAAAAAGGTGCTATCGCTTGTTTGATCAGCGAATCCATTCAAACACATTCCAATCAGTCGCTGATTTATGTGAAAAATACAATCCAAGCATTACAATTATTAGGCAAACTATATCGTCATTATTTTTCAGGATTAATCATTGGCTTGACAGGTAGCTGCGGTAAAACATATACTAAAGACATTATTGCAGTTATATTGAAGCAATCAGGCTCAACCTTATCAACGTATAAAAATTATAATAATTTAATCGGTGTACCACTCACTTTATCCCAATTAACACCCGCTTATCAATATGCTGTGATTGAAATGGGTACGAATCAACCTGGTGAAATCAATCAATTAACACAATGGGTTCAACCTCATATTCGCTTATTACTGAATGCAGAAGCAGCACATTTAGAACGCCTTCATAATATTGAAGGCGTGGCAAAAGAAAAAGGAGATATTTTTAATTATTTACGCTCAACAGATCATACGATTCTAAATCAAGATAGTCTTTTTTTTACACAATGGAAAAATAAAATCCTGAAAAAAAAATCAGCTATCACAACTTTTAGCTCACATCATCAGCACGCTGATGTCCATGCCAGTCATATTCAATCGAACTCAACGCAGACGCACTTTCAATTACATACACTAAAAGGCATTGAAAATATCACCTGGTCTCTCAAAGGTCATCATCATATTGGTAATGCTTGTGCTGCAACAGCCGTGGCTTTAGCGGCCGGAATTCCTTTTCATGCTATTGTCACAGCATTAAAAACGATACAACTTTGCTCTGCTGGACGTGGTGCGATGACATTTTTAAAAGAAGGAACATTAATCATTGATGATAGCTATAATGCCAATCCTCTTTCAACAAAAGCTGCCATTGACATGCTGAGTGATATTTCGCAACCTATTAAAATTTTAATTTTAGGTGATATGACAGAATTAGGTCAATTTACGCAACAAGCACATCAAGAAATAGGCTATTATGCTCGATTAAAAGGGATTCATTTTGTATTGACATGTGGCCAAAGCAGTCAATGGGCTAGTATCAGTTTTGGAGAAGGTGCTCAACATTTTCAATCAAAGATTGATTTGGTCACCTATCTTAAACAGCATTATCTAACTTCTCAAGTTGCTTTATTAATTAAAGGGAGTCGTAGCTCAAAAATGGATCAAATGATTGAACTGTTAAATAAAAAAAATCATACGATTTCTGATCATTTTTCATCAATATGAGGCTTTGCCATGTTATTTTGGTTCAATCAATGGTTGTTCATGCATTATCAAGTTGGCTTACATTGTCTAGATGATGTCATCATTCGCAGTATGCTGTGTGGTGTGACAGCGCTCGCCACTACACTAGGATTAGGTCCTTGTATGATTCGTTATCTTATGAAAAATCAATACACTCAATCGATACGCCATGATGGCCCTAAAACTCATTTATCAAAAACAGGCACACTGACGATGGGAGGCATCTTAATTATTTTAACAATGACTTTCAGTACATTATTATGGGTAGATTTATCTAACCCTTATTACTGGATTGTTTTAGCAACCTTGTTGTTATTTGGCAGCTTAGGTGCCGCAGATGATATTTTAAAAATTAAATATCAACACGCAAAAGGTTTGTCAGCTAAGTGGAAATATTGTCATCAATCATGGATGACTGGCTTAGCCATATTAGCTGTTTTTTTCGTAGATCAAACAACAACACATCACATTTTAATGCCTTTTGTAAAAGATTTTACAATATCTTGTAGTGCTTTTTATGCTATTTTCGCTTACTTTGTGATTGTTGGATCCAGCAATGCAGTCAATTTAACAGATGGTTTAGATGGTTTGGCTATAACCCCTATTCTATTGGTTTCCATTGGATTTAGCGTCCTTACTTTTATTGCTGGTGCGCCTATATTCGAATATACTGCAGTCCCTTTGGTACCACAATCTCATGAACTACTGATGATACTCAGTGCTGCTATCGGGAGTGGATTAGGATTTTTATGGTTTAATACCTATCCTGCTGAAATATTTATGGGTGATGTAGGCTCATTAGCGCTTGGCGCCATGCTAGGCATTATTGCTGTCATTCTTCACCAAGAAGGCATGCTACTGATCATGGGTGGCGTCTTTGTATTAGAAACAATCTCAGTCATTCTACAAGTCGCTTCCTTTAAATTAACAGGCAAAAGAATATTTAGAATGGCACCTTTGCATCATCATTTCGAATTAAAAGGTTGGCAAGAACCAAAAATTATTGTGCGATTTTGGATTATTAATATCTTGCTACTGGCTATTGCTTTATTCGCTATTAAAATAACTTGAAAAATCAGTTACTAAAGGAGTCGGCTCAACGTAAACTTATGCGCCAATCCACAGATAATACCCCGATTACCGCGCAATATGTCGTGATTGGTTTAGGTTTAACAGGCCAATCTTGTATCACTTACTTGACACAACAAAATGCTTCATTTTTTGCAATTGATACTCGTCAGTATCCACCGAATTTAAACCATATTCAGCAACATTATCCGCATATCCAAATATATACTGGATCACATGTTTTGCAATATATCCATCATGCCAATATTGCCATTATTAGCCCAGGATTATCTTGGAATACGCCGATCATGCAATATATTAAAAAAAATAATAAACCGTATATCACTGATCTCGATTTATTTTCAAAGCACATCACAGTGCCACTCATTGGGATTACAGGATCTAATGGAAAAAGCACTGTGACAGCTTGGATTACATGGATTTCTCATCGATTAGGGTTATCTGTTGCAGCAGGAGGTAATATTGGAACACCTGTTTTACATTTTTTAATGCGCCCTAAGCAAGATGTATATTGCTTAGAATTATCAAGTTTTCAATTAGACAAAGCAAAATCAATTCCTTTACAATATGCCGTATTCTTAAATATATCTCCAGATCATCTTGATGAACATGGTTCATTCAAAGCCTATTATCATGCAAAACAGCGTATTTTTGATGCATGTCAAACAGCTATTTTTAATGAAAATGATATCGCAACAAGGCCTCAAACACAATCATGTCATCGCATTGCTTTTTCAAGCAACAGACCAAAAAATGAAACACAATTAGGTATTCAATATCATCAACAAATAGCTTGGATTACACAAGGATCTACCCAGTTAGTCTCCGCTAAGGAATTAAAAGTCAGGGGATGGCATAATCTCGAGAATGCCATTGCTGTGTTAACGATAGGATTGCAAATGGGATTTAATATCCAAGCCATGATACCAGCTTTAAAAAGCTTTCCAGGCTTACCACATCGCTGTCAATGGGTTGCTAAAAAATCCCAAGTTGATTGGTTTAATGATTCAAAAGCAACGAATGAAGATGCAGCGATACAATCGATTAAAAGTCTTGCAACGCCTCATCATAAAACATTAATTTTGATTGCAGGCGGTCAAAGTAAAGGCGCTCATTTTAAAAAATTAGCTCAAATGATTCAAAAGCATGTCAAACATGTCATTTTATTTGGTGAAAATGCACGGGATATCGAAATGGCTGTAAAAGACATCATACCCTCTATTCAGATGACATCAACATTAGAACAAGCCGTACAATGTGCAGCACGCTATGCAAAACCTCATGAACGCGTTGTATTATCACCGGCTTGTAGTAGTTTAGATATGTTTCGTAATTATGAAGAAAGAGGCAATCAGTTTATATCATACGTCAAAGCATTAAAATAATGCTGTATTTTTAATGCATTACAGAAAAAAATATGCTTATTTTATTGATTTTTACATCAATGAATTAGAAACATCCTGCATATGATTTAGCAAAACGTGTATTTCAGATCGTTATCTGAAACAGATTATCATGTATTCATAGCACCATTATACTATTTTTTAAAATCATGATATCTTTAATAAAAACGACAATATATTTATAATAAACTGATTAAACAACTGTATTTTTTGAGAAACCGATATCTTTTTTGTAAAATAAAAAATCAACTAGCAGGCATACCATGACAACAGAATATCAAAAAAGGGTATTAACTTGTCAATTAGTCGCTCCAGGAAAAATGATTTCCATTCAAGCATTACAAACCGCACAAGATTTTGCAAAAAAAATATCATATTAATCTTCATATTGCACCACATGTACTGCAACAACATCATTATTTTGCTGGCACTGTTGAGCAAAGAAGAGCTGATTTACAAGCTGCATTAGATAATGCAACATTAGATTATATTTGGTGTGCTAGTGGTGGCTACGGGTTGATTCATATCATCGATCAACTCAATTTTGACAATTTTAAAAAAAATAAAAGCCGCATTATTGGTTGTAGTGATATCACTATTTTGCATGCCAAAATGCAACAATTAAAACAGTCTTCTTTACATGGCACCATGCCCAGCATGCTAGCCAATAATACATTAAAATCAACAACATCATTATATCAAGCCATGTTAAAAGAAACACTTGAATATACTTTTCCTGCAATACCATACAATCGTTTTGGTCAAACAACAGCACCTGTGATTGGCGGTAATTTATCCATTATTACTTCTTTAATGGGGACTCCTTTAGAAATGAAAATACAAGATCATATTTTATTTATTGAAGATATTAATGAATCAATTCATAAAATCGATCGCATCGATGATGCAATTAAAATTATCAGGCTATTTAAAACAGATTAACGGACTCATTGTGGGTCCTTTCATGAAAACAATCGATACTTGTATTCCATTTGGCCAATCAGAGACTCAAGTGATTGCTAACTGTGTTAAGCATTATGATTATCCGATTTGTTTTCATTTTCCTGCTGGACATGATAGCGATAATCGCACCTTGATTTTCAATCAACCTATGACACTCACTGTCACTGAAACAGGCAGCACTTTGATGCAAAATACACCTAAAAACAGATATTAATCATAACTCACAATAACATATAAAAAATAAGATAATTCAAGAATACCTTTACAATGACCAAAATACAATTTCATAAAAAAATAGGCTGTATAAAAAATAGATAATTCAAATAAATAACAGTATTTTCAATCAAAATCAACTTGACAAATACCTTTTTCGGATACACTATAATACCCACACAATGATATTGTCTCTGCAATATCTATAAAGATTGACACTATTTAAAATATCCTTTAGCTTGTATATTATAAAACACAATATGATATACTATGTACTTCAAATGATTTTAACTCGTTAAAAATCAAAGTATTACAAAAGAATTAGCCCTCTCGACATACTTGTATTGATGATTCATACTGAGTCTAGATATCTCTATTGATGCCTTGAAACGCTCATTCTTTCAAATAAAAATCAGATTATTGCATATTAAATGACTAAAAGAGTTACAGCATGTTAAAAATACAACAATTTAATCAAGGCATAAAATACATTAACATATTATCCTGTTGCGTGATGCTCTATGCATTAGGCTTGTCTCAGATATTGCAAGCAACACCACTTCCGAAAGAAAAAACACAAATAGTACGCAATAGTGTGGTCGCTGTTGTCAATCAACAACCCATTCTAGAGTCTGAACTGCAGAGAAAAATAGCACAAAGCTATCAACCACCAGGGATATCAAAAAAATCATTTAGACATGAACAATTAAATGAATTAATTGACTTTGCAATCCAATTACAACAAACAGAACTATATAATATAAATATCACTGAAGAACACATCAATGATGTGATTGCGAATATTCTTGAGCAGAATAAAATATCTAAAGAAAAATTTATAATAGAATTAGAAAAAAAACAGATAACATACAGTCAATTTAAAAAGCAAGTGGAAAATGAACTACGCATTTATCAAGTCCGTCAAACTGAAATTCCTAACCGCATTAACATTACGCATCAAAATATTGAAAAATTCTTATCTTCTGACAGCCAACTCGATACGTTAACTTATTTATTAGGTCATATTGTCATTGACATCCCAGAGGATGCTTCACCTCAAGACATTCAAGATGCGGAAGAAACGATTAACAATATTTTGGCAAAACTAGAAACAAACCCAAATACATTTAAAACATTAGCCAAGCAATATTCACACAGTCTATCAGCACAAAATGGTGGCGACTTAGGCTGGAAAGTAAGAAAAACCTTACCAGATGATTTTAAAAACATACTAAAAAAAATGAAAAAAAACGATATTTCAAAACCCTTTAAAACAAAAGATGGTTTTCATATTTTAACAATATGGGATATCAAAGGTGATCTACAGCATATCGTCGATTTATACCATATCAAGCAAATTGTCATTGCAAAAAATCAAATCAGAAGTTCAACTGAAGCAAAAAAAATAATACACGAAATATATAATACATTACAACATAAAGAGAAAACTCAAGTATCATCAGACTCAAAATTAACACCAACGATCCAACCAGAAGATCTAGGTTGGTTAAATCCGAATGCACTCCATAAAACCTTAGCTGAAAAAGTGAAAGCTTTGCCTATGAAGCAATATAGCCCTCCTTTTCAAATTGATGATAGCTGGTATATTATTGAAGTTATTGATAAAAAAACAAAAAATATCACACGCGAAATACAAGAAAAAAATGCAAAAAATATACTCATAAACCAAGCTTTTCAAGAACAAATACCCCATTGGCTAGAAGATTTAAAAGCCAATACTTATATTAGAAAACTATAAGGTGCTGAGCAGTATGGCGGTTCCTACGATAGCGATTACAACAGGGGAGCCTGCTGGAATCGGACCTGACATTTGTTTGCAATTATTACAGACTCAAAAAAAATGGCCTGTACGCATTGTCTTAATTGGCTGCATCACTGTATTATCCGAAAGATCTAAAAAATTAGGTTTATCACCTACCTTTATTCCTTTTGATCCAAATACTGCTTATGAATCCATAGCAGACACTCATATTGAGTATATGCACGTACCTTCTATTGCACCTGTCACCCCAGGGCAATTAGATTGTAAAAATGCACCCTATGTTTTAAATACACTCACAGTAACATATCAAAATATTCAGAATCATATTTTTAAGGCATGGGTAACAGCCCCCATACATAAAGGCATTATTAATGATGCTGGAATTGCTTTCAGTGGACATACTGAGTGGTTAGCTCAGGCCTCGAATACCCCTCAAGTATTAATGATGTTAGCTTGTGATAACTTACGTGTTGCATTAGCAACAACGCATATCCCACTGAAACAAGTTCCAGAGCATATTCATAAAAATAGCTTAATAGATATTATCACGCTGTTACATCAAGAAATGAAATATAAGTTTCGAATTCAAAATCCACATATTAGCGTCTGTGGATTAAATCCACATGCCGGAGAAAATGGATACCTAGGTTCAGAAGAGATTGAACATATTATTCCAGCGATCCAAGCGTGCCAAAAAAATAAAATGCATGTTTCTGGTCCTTATCCTGCTGATACTATCTTTACCAAGCCGATGCTACTCAATACTGATGTAGTGCTTGCCATGTATCATGATCAAGGCTTGCCTGTACTCAAATATCAAAGCTTTGGTCATGCTGTTAACATCACGTTAGGACTTCCTTTTATTAGAACCTCTGTTGATCATGGTACTGCTTTATCATTAGCTGGCACAGGTCAAGCGCACACCAGTAGTTTGAAGCAAGCAGTCCATGAAGCATGCCACTTAGCATCACAATCAAAAAGCATGATTTAATCTAGCTGATGCAACCATCATGATTCATGATTCAGCCCTTATTAAGATGAAGATTGTCACTTTTTTTAACCGTTAACCCACTTCATCAGCTCTGTAGAAGAGTTGAAAATCATGCTTATTGTAACTATAATAAAATGAATAAAGAATTAGAATATTGAAAAATAAACAGTATTTTTTATGTGGATAATAAGAGTGGTGGGTCGTGTAGGATTCGAACCTACGACCAATTGGTTAAAAGCCAACTGCTCTACCAACTGAGCTAACGACCCATATCAGTAAAAATACAAAAACTGGCTCCCCGAACTGGACTCGAACCAGTGACCCAATGATTAACAGTCATTTGCTCTACCAACTGAGCTATCGGGGATTAAATTTTAAATCATCTGTACGACTTCAATAAAATCAATACAGGTTGGTATTTATAATATCGTGTTTTTAAAACAAGTCAACAGGGAAAGTAGGTCTTTTCATAAAAAACCTCATTGATGACCTCATGATATCCCTAAAAAATATAGGATAACACAGATGCCTCTCGCACTAAATACTAAAACAAATATTTCACCTAATCCAACAATAGAACAGCCTGCTTTAACAAAAGAGCTTGTAATCAAAAGAGTACATATTCTTAAAAAACCCAATTTATATGCTTGGAAGATATCAGAAAACAACCTGGGTCCTCAAAAATTAGCAGGCTATACTATTCATACTACAACGCCATCATCTCAATTACAATCATTACCCGATACTGATTCTAGAACACCTAAGACTGATCCTGACTTGCTAAAAGACGAATTTAAATCAGTATCACAAAATTCTCCAAATGTTCAAGCATTGATAGAATTAGATGGCATGCAATCAGAAGAGCCGTTGACACAAGATACTCCAGCACCGCAAAACCTGACAGCAGATTTGCAAAATGTCTTTAACTTAGAACCAATCTCATCACAACCACTGATACATTCAACATCCGATCTAGATCATCAACAAACATCACTTACTCAATTGCCTATACCTTCTCATCCACACAACCTTGCACCCAGTACTTCTAACAACGAAGCACAAAAGAAACATAGAAGCTATCAGCCTCTTACCGATCATGATCCATTGCGTAGCAACGTAACAGTCTTTAAGAAAAACACCTCTTCAGAGATGAACAGCCTTGATTTATTAATAAAAAATCAAATGAAGGAAGCAGTAGATAATCCAAAAAAAAATGATTGATAATATAAGACAGGTAACCCATAACGTTTGAACTTATTTTTCAGCAAGGTCATGCCAATGTTTTCAATATTTTCTAAGCATCTTATATCTGTAGCAGATTTTAAAAAAAGGCCCATTTAACCATGAAGTAAAACATCTAAAGGTTTTTCTATTCTTCGCATAACTTCGTTAGGTGTTCGATAGTTTAACCCTTTTCTAGGTCTATTATTGGGTGCTTTTTGAATCGCTAAAATTTCATCATTTTCTATGCCTATAAACTCTGTTTTTTTTTGGCAGATATTGACGAGATAATCCATTGGTATGCTCATTTAAACCTCTTTCCCAAGAA
>JAAOIJ010000055.1 GCA_015163815.1 Endozoicomonadaceae bacterium | reverse complement strand
TTTATTTTAGGAAAAGGAATTTTTTGAGTTAATTTCATAACAAAAAGTATACCTTAAAAAATAGGTTAATATATCCTTTATTCAGGATTCATGTCATTCTTTTGATCTACAGCATCCCACAATAATCTCGTGTCAAAAGATAATGTAGCCAACATAGTAAACAACACAACCAAACCAAAAGCAGATGTACCCCAATCGATTGTAATTGAAATCAATGGTGATACATTTAACAAGGTCAACATCACACTAATAACAAAAATATCTAACATAGACCATCTTCCAATTCGTTCAATGAATCGATATAACCTCATATGATGTTTGATATAACGAGCTGAACTCCATTTAACAGCGATAATAAGCCATAGCATGCTGATAATTTTAAAAATTGGAATCACAATGCTTGCACTAAAAACAATACAAGCAATGCCATATAATTTATTGTCTAATAAAATCTTAATACCTTCTATAATCGTATTACTTGTCTCTGAAAAGATAGAATGGAATATAAACATAGGCAATATATTTGCTGGAATATAACAAATTAATGCAGCTAGTGTAAATAAGCCAGTCATTAATAAACTATACGGGAATCTTTGTTTAATTGATAGACCACAATATAAGCAGTTTACAGTTTCACTCTGCATAACATGACAGCACATTGAGCAAACAGACAGATTAAGATGCTGCCCTCGAATATTTGTTTGATTCATGATACAGCCTCATATAATAATTTTTTTTCTTCAATTTGCGCTCTTAACCAACTCGGTTTTAATAAAAAACAGACTATAAATTGACAGCACATTAATATTGTTAATGCAAATAAACCGATATCAGGAGATACTTTTGCAAAAGTATCTAATTTAAATAACCCTACAATAACACTTAATAAATAAACCTCTAACATCCCCCAATATCGAAGATAATAAAATATTTTAAATAATAAACCTAAACGCTTGACTTTATAGGTTGAGGTAATCGGTAATGTAATCCATAAACTAAAACAAAAAGTCATCAAAGGTACAATAAAGGTGCCTAATAAAATCACGACACAAGGCACAAACATCCCTTGCGATGCAAAATCTATTATACCTGAAAAAATACTATGCGTTTTCACATCACCTGTCCAAAAAATCATCTTCAACAAAACTAAATAACAAGCTGGAAATAAAGCAATCAATCCTATGATAGAGATTGTAATAGGCAACACAACAGAGTATTTTTTACTATCATAAATGGCTTGATTGCAATTGGGGCAAAAAGCTTTTTCTCCACGTTTTAAAGACCACTTCTTAATGATAATATCACACGCTGAACATAACCAAATAGTCTCTGGATCAATCAACATACATCCTCTACCTCTACCTATATTATATTATTTTCGCTGCAATAAAACATTGACTGCGCCTGTTCCACCTGATTTTGGCTTACATGAACAATACCCTAAAATAAAAGGAAATCGAGTTAACCAAACAACCAGTAAACTTTTTAAAGTAACAACCTGATCTTGAAATCTTTGTCTAGATTTCCCATGAATCACACGCACACATTTATATTTTTTTTCATAGCTATGATGCATAAATTGCCATAATTGATGCATCGCTTGATCTACAGTACATCCATGCAAATCAAATTCAGCATCAATTAAAAAATCCTCAGCTTTTAATTGATTAAATAAGGTATGGGATAATGAGTTATGTTGAAAGGTTAAATAAGCTTCTGGCTCAATCAACTGAAAACAGATATCACTCAATTCATGCGTATCCGCTATGTGATGTTGTCTTCCTGATTCACGTTGTTTACTAACAGGATTGCTTTGTGTTTTTTGGGGTAAAGCTTTCCGTTGAATATTCTTTTGATGTTTAGATTTATCCAGCGGTTTGACATTTTCCATGGCTTCTGTAAACAGAATTTTATCTTCTTCAGATAAAGAATCCATGCCTTTTTTAGTATGTTTACTCATAGTAAAGAACACTTGTTTATTAAAAATAATAAGTGTTGTCTATTTTGATGCATAAAAAAACAACCTTATTCAGTTCTTTTGATATCATCAATCATGATTTTTCACGACTTTTCTGCAACAGTTCGAAATACTTTTGATCAATTTTACCTGTAATGTAAATACCATTAAATACAGATGCTTCAAAATCAACAATATTTGGGTTTAATGTTTTTAATATTTTAACTAATTCATCTAATTTTTGATAAATGACTTGATCAGCACCAATACGTACAGCTATTTCATGCTCCAAATGATCATAAGCCACTAAATCTTTACAACTTGGAATATCAATGCCATAGACATTAGGATGCCGAATTGGCGGAGAGGCAGAACAAAAATATACTTTTTTTGCTCCAGATTCTCTAGCTAATTCAATTAATTGCTTACAAGTGGTTCCTCGAACAATGGAATCATCGACTAATAATATATTTTTATCTTTAAATTCAGTTTTCATTGCATTCAACTTACGACGAACAGAAGAAATACGTTCAGATTGCTCAGACATAATAAAAGTACGACCAATATAACGATTTTTAACAAATCCTTCTCGATAAGGTAATTTTAATTCACGCGAGACTTCTAATGCAGCAGGTCGCCCGCTATCAGGAATCGGTATAACAACATCAATATCTTCAATAGGAATTGTTTTTAGAATTTGTTTAGCTAATTGTTTTCCCATCAGTAATCTGGCTTGATAGACTGAAATTTTATCAATCACAGAATCTGGTCTAGCCATATAAATATATTCAAATAAACAAGGATTTAAAGTTGTTTTTTTTGCGCAAATTGCAGTATAAATTCGAGAGTCACGATCAATAAAGATCGCTTCACCTGGCGCAACATCTCGCAAAAATTCAAAACCAACAGCATCTAAGGCAACTGATTCTGATGCCACCATGAACTCATCACCTTGGGTATTTTTTTTGCGACCAATCATCAAAGGTCTAATACCATGAGGATCTCGAAAGGCTAATAAACCATGACCGCTAATTAAGGCGACAACAGCATACCCACCTTGACAGCGATGAAAGACATTTTTAACACCATTAAATAGCATTGTTGGTGTCAAACCTGCACCTGTACTTTGTTTTTGCAATTCATGTGCAAAAACATTCAGTAAAATTTCAGTATCTGAAGAGGTATTAATATGCCTGCATTGTTTATGAATTAATTCTTCTCGTAAATCATTGTAATTAGTTAAATTTCCATTATGAGAAAACATAATACCATATGGTGAATTTACATATAATGGTTGTACTTCATTGGATCCGGTTGAGCCAGTTGTAGAATATCGCGTATGGCCGATACCCATAAAACCTTCTAAACGTTTCATATGTCGTTGATAAAATATATCTCTAATTAAACCATTTGATTTTCGAAGATGAAAATGATTACCTGAGCAAGTTGCAATGCCTGCTGCATCTTGGCCTCTATGTTGTAAAACAGTCAATGCTTCATATAAAATCGGCAACACTTCTCCAGAACTGAGAAGACCTATTACTCCACACATATTACTCGCTCTTTATTGAAAGTGGGTGTTCATGATATGCTTATTCAGCTACTAGCTACTATGGATTTTGACTATCTTTTTATATACGAAAACAGTATAGCGCAAAATGTAAATTTTATTTTGCATAATCTCAGTTATATTACAAACAATAAGCTACAAAGTTAAACATTTTATGGATTATTGATATTTAGCTTATTTTAAAACACAACCTCTTCAGACTCATTTTTTATATTTAATATTACAAATTATGAATAAAATCAAATATTTATTATATTAAAATGTTAATAAAATTTCAGAACAAGTAAGAAAGCAATATATATCGTCGCTTC
>JAAOIJ010000004.1 GCA_015163815.1 Endozoicomonadaceae bacterium | reverse complement strand
TTATTGATCTATAATTAATATACATTTATTTTCGTATAAGTGATTAACTGATATTTTATGTTGGATATCATCATCAATATGCTGATTTTTTTGTTTGGCTCATATTAATCCTTCGTCGTCATATTTGATGATTGATTGATGTGTGTTATTATATTTTATTTTACACCCTATATTAGGCATCTAAACTCCTCATTATTGTATTGTATTGTATTGTATTAATTTTTAATGAATCAATTTCATATTGAAGAAAGATATGATTTGTATTTTATTGAGAATAATGTATTTTTTTTATTGGTTCCAGATCCGGGTTGTATTATAGTAGACTTATTGTCTTACACTCTGATTGTTCATTGTGAAATAAGATAGTTTTATAATGTTGTATATAATGAACTATATGAATACAATAGGTGTACAATAAAAGATAAAATAATTTATTGATTATTTTATTTAAATCAGCATTATTTTTTGAAAATATAAACATGGTAGGAGATAGTTATTATGGCGAAAAAATCAACAGTAGCGATTAAAGAAAAATTCACAAAAACTCAAATTATTGGAGAAATCTCTGAAAATACAGGGTTGCCTAGGAATAAAATAAAAGTAGTATTTGAAGAATTAGAGTTACTAATAGAGAGACATATTAAGAAAAAAAGTTGTGGAGAGTTTACGTTACCTGGATTGTTAAAAGTTGTCACGAAGAAAAAACCTGCACAAAAAGCCAAAAAAAATGTACCAAATCCATTTAAACCAGGTGAATTTATGGATGTTCCTGCAAAACCTGCAAAAACTCAAGTAAAAGTAAGGCCTTTGAAAAAATTAAAAGATTTTGTAGATTTATAAAAAAGAAAACCGCCATTAAGGCGGTTTTTAATTACAGTATCGTGTTTCTAAAATAGTTGAATGGTATAATTCACCATGACCCTTATTTCTTTCGCTTCGAGTTTATTGGGGTAAGAGTTCGGTTCTCCCAAGAGACGATTATTTGATTGAGATGCTTTACCGTAAAACAAGTCTGCTGATAAACCTTTCAGTGCCGGTGGCATGTATTTGATTTTTCCTGATACTTCTTTTGAACTTCTATTGTATTGGCTGTCAGTTTGAGCATGTTGCGTATTTTGATGATAGTTCATCTCAATAGATAAGCCTTGAACAATTTTTGATAAGTCGGAGCCTATATTGAATTTCCACGCTTGCGACCCTGGAGCGCTAAAAGTTGCCAGTGTGCCTGCAGCATATCCTAAAAATAATTCACCCGTTTCGAGTAATTCTGTTTGCTTAATATTATTCTGAACAAGAATTCCCGGTTTAATTGTTGGATAGGCTGTTGTATCTCGATATCCTCCTATCGCGTGAAATCCAATAGAGGCATACGCACAAGCATAGTCAAATTTTATTCTGCCGCCCCACCATTTAAAATGATCAGATCCGACTGGATGATACTGGGAGAGATCTTTTGTCAATTGTAATGCGGCTACTTGGCCAGACATTGTTGCACTGATCTTATCTGATATCATTATTTTATAATCTAAATCAGCATATCCGTAATCCATATAATAATTCTGTCGTATAGCATTTATTCTTATTTTTAAATTATCTGATGTGTAATCAGCTCCTCCATATATAATAAAAGATGGTATGCGGAGATCATTGTTTGATCCTAGAGGGTCCTGCATTAAATCAGAGTTGCTTCCGTTAACTTGGTTAACATATCCGCTGTACAGTTTAAATTGATTTTTTGTGTAGGAACCTGAGAAGCCTTTGACTAAAGCAGGGATTGCTTCATATGTTTTCAAGGAGAGTAAAGGCATATCTAGTACAGGCGTACCCATCTGTAATTCAAAATTGTGGAAGTTGAATTGAGCAATATAGCCTAATTTATAGATATCATCGAAACTGTCAGGTGAGCTAAGTCTTCCATGCTTTATTTTAAATAGATCAGGGTGGGCCTGTGCTGCTGTATCAGGATATAAACCAAGCGTATTGTAAGATGTTAAACGAAAGCTTAATATATTTGCCAATCTTCCTGTTTGAAAGTCAAGCGTAGCAGCTTGAATCCATCCTTTTTTAGACACTTCCCCTTCTGAATTGTTTGTGTTAAGTATGACTTGTGTGTTTCGATAATAATTTTTTAAAGATAAAGAGAGTTGACTATCATCAATAAAAGGTAATTGCTTTGTTGATTCAGGGTTTGAGGTAGAGGCCATGCTGGATCCAGCATAGGTCATCATGCTCAAGCATGTCAAATTTGCAGCAACTAATATGACATTGCTCCAATTTGTTTTTTCGATAAATGCCATCTATTGGCTGCTCCTGTTAAGGGTTGCGAAAATATAATATTCTCAGATTGCTAGAAATTAATGAAAAATAAGATACTACCTATTGATAGTATAGCTAAATATCTTTTTATAAAGAAACTATAAATACCATCTTGAATAAATTTTGTATGATTGTTTAAAAATCAGTTTTTTATATTGAAGCTTATTGTAAGCTCTTATTTTAATGTATTTGATATTATGGTCGCTTGATCTATTTTGTTTGGATTTTGTATTCCTTGTATATAATCTGAAACAGCCTCTATTTCTTGTGGCGTTAATTTTTTAGCAATGGCAGGCATGGCTTTTGTAATATCATTCGTTCTCATATTTTTCTGAAAATCATACAGTTGTTTTATAATATATTGTTTATCTAAGCCTTGCAGTCTGGGCATTTTAGATAATCCTAAACCATAAAAGCCGTGGCATCCTGAGCAAGGAGGTCTGTTATTTGTGGTGTTACCCCCCATGTATATCGCTTCCCCTAATTTAGCCAGGCTTTTTGACCCAGAAACGCGGCGTTTAGATTGAGTTTGATTAGCATAATAATGAGCGATTTCTATCATATTTGATTTATTTACATTATTGAGCATGCCTGTCATGACAGGGATCTTTCTAGTTCGATTGTTTGGCATCTTAGGGTCACTGCTTTGTTGGATATCTTGCAGTTGTTTGATTATATAATCGATATGTTGCCCAGCTAAGTCAGGTGTGTCTCGCATGGAACTATTTCCATCCAGTCCATGACAAGCTGCGCATTCTTCTATTATTTTTTTTGATTCTGTCGATATTTTTTTTAGGCTTGCTTGTATTTTGGGATCTATTTCTGTTTTCCCTGTTATTGCATATAGAAAACTCATAATGCATATGATGAGTGCAAGATAGATGGTACGATGTTTTATCATATTGAATATAGTTAAACATTGCACTAGTATTGCCCTCAGTTCTTCAAGATTAAGTCGATAGTCTGATGGTGTAAAATGTTAAATTTTTTCATATTTCGTGTAAAAAAATAATATGATATTTTAATTGATAAACGACTATTCATATGGATAGACATCAAGTCTATTTGTTCTATTCCAGAATTATACCCTATCATAACGTAAATTGTATAGTACGACAATTCGGAATTGTATTTTTTATAAAAATATACAGCTATATCATGATGACATATTTTATATTTTATTCTAGATCGCTTTGTTTCAAGCTTTCAATCTATTATAAAGATAAGGTGACATTTACTGTATTTTACAGCAAATCTTGATCTATCTTGTCATCCTATTATTCGAGCATTTTTTTAACTATGTTCATTGTATACAGACAAAAAAGCAACAAAATAACGATCATTGAGGCCGGTTTTTTTATATTGTTTTAAGTATGAAGTTCAATAGTTAGGCTTTTTTTCTAGTCAAAAAAATAATAAATGATTGATTGTTAAGTATTTATAGAGTTTTTTATCCAAATTAATAGCGAAGTTATAACGTTTGCTAAGCATGGTATTATAAATTTTGGTTTGATCATGAGATGCCATATTTCAATACTTTACTTGTGGTAAAACTAAGCTTGGCGTGAATATAAACATGAAAATTGTTGCCATAATAAGCGTCTATATTGTCATTCATGTTTTATTTAGATGTATTAGAATAACGGTGAAAAATAATATGGCGATCTCTCAATATGATATTGCATTTAATCCCTACATTTCATCAAAAAAAAGCAAATGCTGTATACCTCTGGAGTATTGATATAGCTCGTTTTGCGATGATATCTAAGCATCACTCAGTATGACGTTCTGAGCGACGAGTTATCTCTTGAAAAGATTCATGTATTCTGAAGTGCCTTGCTTTATGTGATAAATCATGTAATCGTATTGTTTGTTCCAAGAATTTGTTTAAATAGAAGGTCAATAAGCAAAAATATCATCAAATTTTCTTAGTGTGAGGCTGTTGATCGAATGATAAGTGCTATTGACTCTATTTGACATGCATAGATGACTTTTTTTGTTATCTCAATATATTTATATTTTATTTTATTGTTTTGTCTATTAAAATATTTTTTTTAGGATAGATTCATAAGTATTGATAAGGAGATATGAGGAAAGCTTCTT
>JAAOIJ010000054.1 GCA_015163815.1 Endozoicomonadaceae bacterium | reverse complement strand
TTGAAAATAAAATGTTATTTTGCTACACCTTATGCTTCTTGGGAAAGAGGTTTAAATGAGCACACCAATGGATTATCTCGTCAATATCTGCCAAAGAAAACAGAGTTTATAGGCATAGAAAATGATGAGATTTTAGCGATTCAAAAAGCACTCAATAATAAACCTAGAAAAGTGTTAAACTATCGAACACCTAACGAAGTTATGCGAGGAATAGAAAAACCTTTAGGTGTTGCACTTCATGGTTGGATGGGCCAATAAAAATAATGGTATGCGATCGTATCTTTCTTATCTTTAACAAGGTTCATGAACTCAAATTGATATATCTTAATACTCATGACATAGTGAAACTTATTTTTTTGGCTAGAGAAAATGCCTTATTATTTCACTTTACACTGGATAAGGTATATTGAATACTTAATTAGATACCGTTTTATTGTTACTTCAAGATATTCAGTTTACTCACATAGAATTCTTGAATCTCGCAATACTCAGGACTTTCTAAAAGATTTAAATAACTCCGTCCATTGTTTTGTTTACCCAAAAATATATCAAAAATATCCCTTTTAGACCATAAGATATTTGGATTATCAATCCAAAATGAAATACGAAGATATATCACTCTAAGCATATCAATCAATTTAAAGACATATACATAATATAAGGCAGACACCTTATTAGCAACGCAGGATTTCCATATACACTCTAAGTTGTCTCGTAAATCGCCTTGTATTTGTTGATTATTTGAAAAATATAAGACTATCTGATTTAATTGATACAAAAAACAATCAACAGCTTTGCAATGGTTATTTATAATAGCAAACTGTAATCCACGGTAGATACTGATCATATTGAGTACCTGATTCAATTCATATTCCTCACGAACAGATAATCCTAAAAAAAAACTTCTGGGTCTGAAATGATGCCATCATGCCCTGTGTTCAATAATAAGTCCAACATATACATTGTATCGTTAGAAAATATTTTAAATTCAATGGGCGAGTTATCATCATTATTTTGCACATCCCAACTTAATAAAGCCAAAGTATGCTCTGGTTGTTTTATATATGCTCTTTTATAAGGCGTCATAAAATCAAAAATAGAATTCCATTGTTCTATCTGATTCTTTGCTATGCTAGCTGTATCGCATTGCTCTCTCTTTTTTACAGAATAATGAATTGAAAAAGTCATATATTGAAATGTGCGATCAGGATCATATACTGTGATCATACCATTACCGAAAGCATCTTTTGTCATAATGATCGGTAGCATATACTCCTGGAAAGTCAGTCGATAGTAATAAGTACTATTCAATCTTATTGATTTAAAAACTGTCTCCAATAATTCATGAAAATGCAATATATCAGAATAATAAGCTTGTTTTGCTATCTTACAAACAATCTATTCTTGGAATACTTTCTCTACAGGCATATATTTCATATCAGATAATGCTTCAATTGAAGTGAAGTCTTGATAAATTTTCAAATCATCTGCCTCCATGGCTTTCACAAAACCATACGATAAATGAAGACCTGTTGGCTTCTTGTGCTTCGAATCATTAACAGCATCTTCTTTGCAGATCGAATCATCATGTAAATGATGCGTCATTGATTTAATTTGTAACCAAGGAATCGTATCACTGAATGCTGGCCAATGTATTGCAATATAAAAAAACTGATAAAGCAGATGGTAGTCATTCGCAGTAAAACACAGCGTATCATAAAAACTCCTACCTAATAGGATGTATCATTTATTATTCATTGCGGGCTTTACTTTATCACAGCAAGCCAATCATCTATAACTTGAAAATTGTCAATAACAAGACTCGATTGAATACAACTTCATTTGTATCAAGATGCTATCCATGTAGTCAAACGAAAGTTAAACAGTCTTAAACTCACAAAATAACTCCCTAGTCCGAGAATAACTAAGCTACTAAGCTCCATCATTTGATGCATAATAGACGTTGTGAATAAGCTAGATGTTATCGTTTTAAATCCAATTAAACAACTTACCATGATAATGGTTGCCATACTAATTTTGAATATAAAGGACAACTGAATGATTGGTTGATACAATGCTGTTTTTTTTAATTCTATCCATAAAAAAATGGCATTTAATATAGCCGATAAACTGGTTGCTAATGCTAATCCCACATGCGCAAAAGGTCCCATTAAAATCAAATTCATCACAAAATTTAAACATAATGCTTTGATAGCAATCTTCATTGGTATTTTTGTGTTTTTTTGTGCAAAAAAACCAACAGATAATATTTTAATCAACATAAAAGCGATCAATCCTAAAGAAAATCCACGCAATCCTTGTACTGTCATTATAATATCTTGATCTGTCATGCATCCATGACTAAATAATGTATTCATAATACAGTCTGGTAATACCATCAAAGCTGCAGTTGCAGGCATGCCTAATAAAAAAACTAAACGCACAGCCCAATTTAATGTCAGTGAAAATTTTTCTCTATTTATTTTTTTAGAATGCTTTGATAAATTAGGCAAAATAACACTCGCAATGGCAATACCAAAAATACCTAATGGTAATTCTACTAATCGATCCGCATAGTATAACCAAGAAATACTACCTGTTTCTAAAAAACTAGCTAATAAGCTATCCATTAAAAAATTTAATTGGGTGACAGATCCACTCAATATAGCTGGTAACATTAAAGCCATAATTTTTTGAACGCCTGGGTGTCGCCAATGCCATTTAGGTCTAGGCAGCAAATGATAACGGGATAAAAAAGGAATTTGTATACTTAACTGCAAGACACCTGCAATAAAGACACCCCAAGCTAATGCCAGAATGCTAGGTTCAAACCAAGCGGTTAAATATAATAAAGCACCGATTAAACTGATATTTAAAAAAACAGGTGTAATAGCAGACAATATAAAACGATTATATGTATTTAAAATAGAAGCTGAAAAAGCAGTTAAGGCAATAAAAAATAAATAAGGAAAAGTAATGCGTAACATGTATGAAACTAAAGCACATTTTTCTGTGTCATAAAAACCAGGCATAAAAATATCAACAATTGTAGAGGACCCAATCATACCAAGACTAACGATGAGCAATAAAACACCGCCTAAAGTACCTGCAACAGCATCAATTAATGATTGCACTAACTCAGGCTTTTGGCATTTATATTCAGATAACACTGGAATAAATGCTTGCGAAAAAGCGCCTTCTGCAAAAAGACGTCTAAAAAAATTAGGAATTCGGAAAGCAATTAAAAAAGCATCGGCAGCTGCACCGGCCCCAAAAAAATTGGCTAATAATATATCTCGAAATAATCCTAAAATGCGAGAAACACTGGTGAATCCACTCACTAAAGCACTACGTCTAAACAACTTTTTAGTCGAGTTAAAACGCATTCAAAACACTCTATAATACAGTCGGTTAATCATTTTATATCTCTTTATATTCTATACAAACGATAGGACTTCATTTGTATACAACTCATGACCCAACTTATCATTTTATTGAGAACAGTCGTATCCCAAGGTGACCCGAATTATATCATGCAACAGAAAAATCGCCAACTTATTGACAATAAGTCATTTTTTACATTGTAATACCACTCAAGATTATCTAATCTTAATCCAACAGGCACATGCTTTATCGAAAAATATTTATCTTTACTCGAGGTTGCTTGATGAAATTATTCATATTATTAATGATGCTACAGTCTATTTTTCTCTGCTGTACCGCTTCTTCCACTATGCTGGATTTCGCACTTCGCACTACGACATCAGAAGACCATGATCTTCATATACATGTCACGCCACAAACTGTGATCAGCCAGCAAGGCAAAATACCACCGATACAATTGCAACAACCTCAACAAAAATTGCCTATTTTAGATTCATCACATAATTTTCAAATTATTCATAATACTTCATATTATCAAGAAACAATACGCAATATAAAGACAGATGCCAATCCATTATATCAAGACAATATGATCGATAAATTGAGTTATCTTTCTATTACAAGCTCTCAAGCTATCACAAGCATGCATTTACATCCTAAACGTTTTTGGTCATTGATTGCACAAAAACTGTTAGTTGAATGGATCGAGTTCACACATTTATTTGATCTAGAATATATCATTGAAAATATCAAAAAAACGATTCAAAACGACTCTAGTCTTTATTTTGAGTTTGGTTATCAAACATGGCAAGCGATGTTAATTGAAAATCCACTATATGTATCCAATAGGCGCTATTACGCTGCTTTTGATCTTCGTATTACACAAAAAAATAGCCAATCCACCCCTATAACCTTTCAATTAATGCAATCTATTCAAGAAAACATACCGCATTTTATCAGTCCTTCCTTAACGTGTGCCATTGTTGCGAATACAGATGATCAGGCTTATATAGCAATTCCTTCAAAGAATTTATGGCCTTTGTATCAAGGCTTTGAATTAGAAAATAAAATACAACAGGTTAGCTTTTCTAAGGATAATCATTTCATTGCATTACAATTTGATAATGCGATTGCTTTGTTTTTAAAATATAATCAAAATGTAAAACTATGGCAAACATTATCAGGATACTTAGACTATCTTGAAAATCAAAATATGCGCATTGATTTTAATCATAATAATACCTTGCTAATCACCACAAAAAATAGTGTAATCGATAATCAAACATCTTTTCAATTCATGTTGCTTCATGAGAACAAAGATCAAATTACTTTTCAAGTATATGCTCAATATCAAATAAACTATCTCACTCAGCCTATTTTTAGTCATCAAGATGATTACATGTTAATTCAATTAAATCCACAGACTATCCAATTAAAAAATTTGCATTCAAACGTGACTCAGTTAAATCCAAAACTCACACTCCCTTCACAATATCACAAACATCAGAATTATATTTCAACTTTTAATATCGATCCAAAAGATGACTATATTGCAATTGGCACCACACAAGGTTTAGTCTTTTTATATCATCAAGTCAATCATAAACAATGGGAATACTATCAACCTACAAAAATCACGAATCATCCTATTAGCGCTATGATTTTCACTGGAAATCAAGATTTAATACTCGCATCTAATATAGAAAAAAAATTATCTTTTTGGAAAAAAAATAAACACAATCAATTCTCTTTTGTGAGTTCAATTAGTTATACAAAAAACATTACCGACTTAAAGTTAAATACGAAAAAAAACATACTTTTTGCGGTCATTTCTCCGACTGAATCTCTATCTTACTCTTTATTAACGCCTGACGTGAATTTTAATTATCATGAAACATAACAATAAAATATTGATATGCCATTGATTTTTCATATAGATAATAGGATCAATATATACAATAACAATCTTAATTTGATTATCTTCATCGTCTATATCTTATAGATTATATCAACATCATAAGGATATGCTGTATATGATAAAATACATATTATTTTTAATCACAACAAATTTACTCTTTCTTAACTCTTTACTTTTTGCAACAGAAATCACACTAGTCGCTACGCTTAATGCAGATTCTAAATCGAATAAAAAAAATATTACCTATCATATTGTATCTGCTCATGAGCAAGGTGTTGCCTTAAGCAAAAAAACACTCCCAATTGTTGATCATATTGATACCTTTCAATACCATGTTGATGTTGATAAAAACAAACACAATGACAGGTCATTACAGACAACAACATTCACACTCACGATTCAATTATCTGATCAAATATATCCAAAAAACATATGGCATCTTATCGCTTGTATTGGGTATGCTGTAGACATGGATCTCAACCTTGATAACCATTTTAATCTGGCAGCGCTTGCACACCATATCACGCATCATCATGATGATGCGTTTAATCTATTGCATAATAATACAGTATGTGTCTTTCATCATACAACACAGCATTCAAACTATTTCAGCCAGACTGATTCACAGATTACATTATCTTATTATGCCATCAATAAAGAAGATGTATCGTTATACCCAGTCCAAACGAATACACCAGACGACCTATCATATAGCCATATTAATATCAATTATCTAGAAAACATCCTCACTGATTCTTCTGATGTTGATAGGCCATTGCAATTTTTTTCAAATCTTCAACAATCTGTACATATTATACAAAATATAGAGCACATTCAGGATTTTGAGATCATAGATCAGAAAAACAATATCACTCAAATATTAGAAGACCTTCCTAAATTCTTGATAAAAAAAGTTATTTTTTCAAAAAATAATACCAGTATTGCCATTCTATTTCAAAATAATATGATTAGTTTACTCACGCATGAAGAGGATAAAAAATGGGTATTAATCGATAATTTGACGATTGATAATACACAAGTCCATCATTTATTATTTTATAAAGAACAAACTGTACTACTCAACAATCAAACAAATGATCAATTATCAGAAATTATAGCTTTACATTTTAATAAAAATATATTCTCTTCTTATTATACGATTGATCAATCTATTTTACTCAAAAAAACAAAAATTACAGATATTCAAATAAATGAGGCAATGAATACATTATTAATCTTACACAAAGAGAAAGCGATATTGTATCACATAGACTCCAATAATCTGACTGCCAAGCATATTTTAATAAAACCATCTCACCTGATGTCTGTTGAACATGAATATATTACAGCGACATTAGGCCATCAAGATACTTTCATTGCATTAGGTTCAAATACAGGTTCTATTATTTTTTATCAATTTCAGCCTTTTGTACAACAATGGGTATACTTGCCTCATGAAATTCATATCGGAACTCAGTTCAGTATTTCAGCTCTTGAACTGATTAGCCAAAATTTAATAGCCATTGCAACAGAAAACAATCAAAATGAATATGGATTACATTTATATGAATACAACTCACCTATTCAACAATGGCAAATATTAGTATACATTCAATGCAACGAAAAAATAAAAGCATTAGATATCATAGCACCACATCATTTGCGCCTTTCGCTATCAACAGGTCACGAAGAAAGTTATTATATAAAACGGGCTAATTTATTAGAAGAAATTCCTGTTTATATTAACCCTAAACCAACAAATCAAGAGTCTTTTCAAGCCGTTAGTAGAATCAGGCGCCAGTCAATTGTATCCAGACACTATCCGACATGATTTCTATTAAATCTGAATAGATGATAGCGATATATAAAGGAGTCAAAATACTTTCATTGTATTCGATTCAAAGACTAACGAACACTAGTTTCTGAATAATAGGTTCCAAACGCTTATTTAAATATCATTCAAGGCATGATCTTAGATCATTTAATCAGTTCATGGTCGAGATCAAGTAGATTGAACCCTTTGCAATAAGCAGTTTAATGGATAATTTATGTGTTTTTTTATTCAAATAATACATAAATTACTTCATTTTTTAAACTATTTTAATAAAAAAGATCATATCAGGAGTCTTTGTTGTCTTATTGCAAAGGTCTCAGATTGTTCAATTTATTTTTTGTGTGTGTCTTTTTTTCATTTTCTCCTAGGTTTTATATTGCCTTCTCAAGCTTGAGGTGCAACAGTAAGGCATTTTCTATAACCAAAAAAAAGCAGTCAAATGCTAATAATTCGTATCACTTCTTTTTATCAACAAAAGAAGGAGAATGACATTGTTTATCAACACTTTACTGCAGAAGAAAGATCTCAAATTGATATCTTATTGTCAAAGTATTATTCTATTAAGGCAATAGGAAAGGCCTTGTTGATATTGACTCTAAAACATTGAATGAATAACATAACCAATCCATTCGTCTTATTAGGAACGAGTCAATTGTATCGTATGAAGCCCAGAATGCATGCTTTTTTGATGCATCTCTATCCTCGGCAAAATCCGATCATAATAAAATGAAGCAGTATCTATTTTTTGTTGATAGAAAACTGTATCAGTATGACCTTTAGACAGTTGATCTGAAGCAATACGTGCCATATCAGCCCAAACCCATGCTAAACAAATATAACCTGAAATCATCATAAAATCATAAGCAGCTGCGCCAACTTCTTCACGATCTGTCAATGCTTTGATACCAATTTCTAATGCCCAGTTGCCCCAATTTTTATTCAATATGCGCAACTGTTTCACCCATTGTGTAATCACAAGATGCTGCTCATGTTTTTTACAAAATTGATGAATTATTTTGGTAAAACAACGCAATGTATTCCCTTGTGTCATTAAAATTTTTCGACCTAATAAATCTAAAGATTGGATATAGGTTGTTCCTTCATAAATCGTCGAAATGCGAGCATCTCGTACATTTTGCTCCATACCATACTCACTAATATAACCATGCCCACCAAAACATTGCATACCTAAATTTGCAGATTCTAAACCTGTTTCTGTCATAAAAGCTTTACAAATAGGCGTCAGTAATTCCATTAATTGATGTGAATCTTCAATCGATTGTTTATCTTTGAAATATAAAACACGATCAGCTTGTTGTAAAACATAATAATATAAAGCACGGTTTCCTTCTGTAAAAGCTTTAATTGTCAATAACATACGCAATACATCAGGATGTTTAATTAAAACTCTTGGAGAACTATCTGTTTGTTCTATGACATTTAAATCACGCCCTTGTTGACGCATTTGTGTATAATCATACGCTTTTTGCCATGCAATTTCTGAGTGCGCTAAGCCTTGTAATGCAGTTCCCATTCTGGCAAAATTCATAAAAGTAAACATATAAGATAAACCACGATTAGCCTCTCCAATTAAATACCCTATCGCGTCTTCAAAATTCATGACACAAGTTGCATTACCATGAATACCCATTTTTTTTTCTAAACTACCACAATAGACTTCATTGCGAACACCTATTTCTCCAGATGATGTAGGTATAAATTTTGGAACAATAAAAAGTGAAATCCCTTTGGTACCATGCGGAGCATCCGGCAGTCTCGCCAAAACAATATGTACGATATTTTCAGATAAATCATGATCTCCAGAAGATATAAAAATTTTACTGCCTTGTATTCTATAATGGCCATCAGCATGTGGTATTGCTTTCGTTTTCAATAACCCTAAATCAGAACCACAATGTGATTCAGTCAAACACATAGTACCAGTCCATTTTCCAGATACTAAAGCAGGTAAATAAGTTGCTTTTTGCTCATCATTACCATGACGAATTAAAGTAGATAGCGCGCCATGACTTAAACCTGGATACATATCCCATGCCCAGTTTGCTTCAGCAAACATTTCATTCACAATAGCACTTAATGATTCGGGTAACCCTTGTCCTCCCCATTTTGGTTCATGAGATAAAGCAGGCCAACCATTCTCAATAAATTGAGCATAAGCGACTTTAAATCCATCAGGCGTTTTCACCTGTTGATCTATTAAAGTACAGCCTTGCTCATCCCCTATTGCATTCAATGGCGCTAACACTGTTTCTGCAAAACGAGCCGCTTCTTCCATCATAGCCAATACAATTTCTGCGGTTGCTTCTTGGCCACGAGCAAAGCTATTATAATGCGTAGAATAATCTAACAGTTCATTCAATACAAATTGCATATCTTTCAATGGCGCTTTATAAGCTCCCATAAGCATAACTCCTACCAGTCAAACAATGAAGGCTATCATACTGCATATTTATTGTAACACCTTGTCGTTTAATAAGCCGAATAAACTCATTAATTCAACACAAGTAAATCTCATTGCAGTTTTAAATCCATTGGGCCCAGCACTTCTAAATATTCACGCAGATCTTCAAGAATTGTACTGATAAATAAAGATCTTTTATCTTGAATAGAGGTCTGATCAGCATCATTCATTCCCATTTGAACCAATAACATCGATAATGCAGGATTAAATCGTTCAGCGGGCATTAATGTATCGATATGATCAGATAAAACTGAATCTGAAGCATTCATTAGACGAGTCCATTCTGATTTTTGATTACCTAATGATTCATTTTCATTCTCAATATCAGAGCACACAGCATGATAAAACTGTTCCGCTAATACTGATGTAGCTGTTTTTTCCATCAAAGTCGCTACATCAGAATCCCATTGATTATTTGTTTTCAAGTCCTCAGCAAGTGATCTTAAATCGCCAGTTGTTAATTTTTTACCAGATAATTCTTTTGATGCACGCAAGCTATCAATTTCATTTTTCGCCATTTCAACTGAATCCATCTCTGTGAACACTTCAACTTGATTATCTTCAATAGGAACAACCGTCTCTAGTTGCTCTTTAAATTGAACTGTTTTTTTTACTTTAGGTGTATCGATTGATTCATTGCTTATCCAGTCATCCTTGGACTTTAATACAGAAGCTTCTGATGTTTCAGTTTGTTTCTCAGTTGAAATCGATTCTATCTCTTCATCGACTTCATCAATATAAGTTAACACACTCTCTTCTAGCAAATCATCAGCTCCCCATTCATCTTCCATGCGTTGCATATCAAGTGATTCGCTAGCATGCTGATGATTTATTCTGATTTCATTTGCAAAAAAACATAATTCATCTAAAGCATTATTATTTTCTATTTTATGAGATGATTCCATCCAATGAGGAATAGGTTCTTTTGCAGATGTTATTTGATAAGCTGTGAGTGGTTTTTGAGGCCACTCCATTTTTTGAATATTTAATTGTAATCTATCGGTTTGCGGATCTAAAGCAACAACTGATTTCGATCGATAAGCATTTTTAGTGTTATGAGCAGACACATTATTTTGTGTCTGCGATATATTGGTTTGTTGATTCAAAAAATCGATTGAATTGGAAGATTGTGGTATATTAGGCATCAGCGCAACCTGTAGTGTGTTGTGAATAAGCTTACATTGATATTCATCGTCATATTAACCGTTCAACTGTATATTATAACCATGCAAAAATTATCCTTATTTATCACAGGCACCAACACCAATTCAGGCAAAACGATAATAAGCTGTGGCTTGCTTGAAAAATTTAAAGCATACAATCTATCGACTGTTGCTTTAAAACCCATTGCGTCTGGCAGCCTATTGACAGATCAAGGTCTTCGAAATACTGACGCCTTAGCTTTACAACATGCTATGAGCACATCATTACCTTATACAGCCGTTAACCCTATTACTTTTGAACCTCCTATAGCGCCGCATATTGCAGCTCAACAACATCAAGTCAACTTATCTATTGATCACATCATTCAACACTGCCAAACAGGATTGAATACATCAGCTGATGTCTTATTAATAGAAGGAGCTGGCGGATGGCGACTCCCTTTATCCGATAGAGATTCTATTTTTTTTAGCGCCTTTCCTCAACAGTTAAAGATGTCTGTGATTCTTGTAGTGGGATTAACGCTAGGATGCCTTAATCATGCGCAGTTAACAGTAGAGGCGATCTTATCTGATCAAGTCTCTATTGCTGGCTGGATTGCTAATCAAATCGATCCTAACATGTCTCATATTCAAGATAATCTAACCTGGTTAAAACAACAAATGCCTGGACATTATTTAGGTTATGTTCCTCATCTAACCGCCTCTATTTCACCGAAAACAGTTGCAAAATATTTACAAATCGATGCTATACTAAACCCTTCCATACGTTAGACATTGATACCAGGCACACTCTCACATGACTGAAACTCCCATGACGAATCAATTTGATGAAATTCGCCCCTATTTTGATCATGAAATACAGACTGTCTGCCGCCGGTTACAATCACATCCTGACATCATACAAGCTATCATTGCCTTTTTTTTTAAAAAATATCCTAAATGGTTACATCCATTTTTTAGATTTTGCATCCATCAATATTTGCAATATACATTCAGAAATACAACATCTGTTTCAAAATTTCAACATAAGCTTAAACCTTATCTTCATTTTATCTTTAAAAAAACAACACTATACATTAATCCTGTGAATGTTGAAAATTTAAAGCCACAAACACCGTATCTCTTTTTAAGTACACATCGAGAAATTTTACTTGACCCGATTATCTTAAATTATATCTTATTTTCTAATAATCTAGAAACAACAAGAATTGCAATTGGAGACAACTTACTCAGCAAAACATATATTAAAGATTTAATGCGTGTAAATAAAAGTTTTATTGTCAAAAGATCCTCAAAAACACGTCGAGAAAAACTTGAAAATATAAAACAATTATCACAATATATTAAGCATTCAATCGAGACGAATCATTCCATTTGGTTAGCGCACAGAGAAGGGAGAACCAAAGATGGTCATGACAAAACAGCGTCAGCATTAATCAAAATGCTATGGATGGCCCATAGAGAAAAATCAGTTCCAGAATTAATGCATGATTTAAATGTCATACCTGTATCCATTTCCTATGAAATTAATCCTTGTGATTATTTAATTGCTCAAGAAATGTATCTAACAAAAAAAGAAGGGGCTTATAAAAAAAAACCAGATGAAGATCTGAATAGCATGCTAGAAGGTGTTTTAAAAAACAAAGGCCGTATTATCGTTACATTTGGACAACCATTACATGAAATACCTTATCTGACAGATTTAGCTAGCTCTATTCAAAATATTGACCAACAAATACATCAAAATTACACCTTATTTCCAATACATTATGTCGCATATCATAAGTTATATGGACACGAAATAGCACCCTTATTTCAAACAACACATTATTCAATCAATGACCAAAAACAAGGGGAAGCTTTGCTCAATGAGCGATTAGCGTTATGCTCACCAGAGACAGAATCTTTTTTATTAGCGCAGTATGCTAATCCAGTTAAAAATTTTATTGAATCAAAAACTACTCAATGCTCATCTTCTCCAGTTTAGGTAAATACTGATTAGATAGACTATAAGTATTCAGAATTTCAAATAAGCGATTTCCAAAAAAAACAATCGAATCTTGCGGCACACCTAATTTACTCCAAGATTGAGGCATCTCCCCATGATCTAAAAAAGAGTGCATTTGATTCGTTAAAAAGGATTTATTTTGAACATATTTTGCTAAGCCATAATGAATTAATATATTATTATACGCTTGATGCGAGTAATAAATAACAGGTTTAGATACCGAAGCAGCTTTAATGCCAATTGAAACAGATTGATGCGTCACGACCAAACTAGATAACTCAACTAATATCGTCTCTGAGATATCATGAGGAACCACACTGATACAGTCTAAGTCTTCAATTTTTCGTTTGACTTGCTGTCTGATCTCATCAGGTAACTCAGCTGGTAAATAAATAAGCCCTTGCAAACCGTCACGAGAGGCCATTACATCAATCCAATCGGTCAAATAATCGATAAAATCATACGTGTAATCTGATAAAAATAAAACATTTTTTTTATGTTGACTTAATTTTAGTTGTGCATAAACTTTTGCTTTTTTAAGCGAATTAATGCTTTCTTCATTAAATTGAGGATGCCCAATGACTGTAATATCAGCACTAGGTAATAAGTGATTATCTTTGAATACATCAATCAAATAATCTCCTACCAAAAATACTTCATTCAAATTAGCTGTCGATTGAAACCATTTTTTTGATTTTGGATCATTTTTAGGTAATTCAAAACTATTGTAAAAGGCAGCTGTATAGACTCCCATTTGTGAAGCAGCATATGTTAATTGTGCTTGCGCCACATGAGATACACCCGTGATAATAATCGAAGCTGAAAAGCTATTTTTAATAAAGTCCATCACGTCTGTTTTCCAAGGCATGCCAGGATGACTTGATAATTCTGTTAATAAATCTGGATTTTCTTTCATTGTCTCTGAAAATAAGAGACTTAAATCAACAATATTCTCATCGCTTTCGGTATGCACAGCCAAAGCAGGTCCAAATATTAATAATTTAGCGCTTATTTGACGTTTGAGCAAATAGGGTAACAATTTTTTAAAAGCATGATATTCATCTTTTTCATAGGCAAAAAAGACAATATTAGATTGAAAAATAATTTTAGGTTTCTCTTTTTTTGCAATCACTGGCTTTTCTTGGTACGCTTTTTGATGCGAAACACAACCAGCTAATAAGCACAGCATGATTAAAAGAGCATATTTTATGCTGATTGGAATGACTGACAAGCTATTCATTAAAAATATAAGCATTGAATGTAATCTCAAAAATAAATTAGTCAGTGAATAAACGAGGCATAGGCAGCCATAGGTTAAATCGCTTCAACCTCGCCTGCTAAAAATAGCAAATACGAATTCACAGTATGAATGTTTTGTATATTTTTTTCTATCATCAATCAACAGTTATATAAGCAGCGTGTTGACCTACTGATGATCAAATCAATGGATTGAGCAATAGAAAAGTATTGGCTGGGGTGGCAGGGTTCGAACCTGCGAATCACGGGATCAAAACCCGTTGCCTTACCACTTGGCTACACCCCATTAAACAATAATCTATAATACCTGGTGGCTACAGGTAGATTCGAACTACCGACCCCATCATTATGAGTGATGTGCTCTAACCAACTGAGCTATGTAGCCATAATAAACATGGCTGATATTTTCTCTATATGTTGATACATTGTCAAGAATTAACTCGTGTTTTCAACAATAAAACCAAACTGATTTTAAAATAAAACAAGTATGAATATGTTTATGATAAAGTGTTTTGTCATTTGATTCAAGTCTTGATCTCATAATATCCATATTGCCTGATCATTCAATAACGGATCAATACACCTGTAGATCAATTGACGTTGATCATATGCAAGGATAAAAAGGATTTCATATGGATTATTCTATTCATTTTTATCCTAAACTCTGCATCAAAATAAGTCACATGCAGAACCATTATCATCCCTTAAAACAGATAACATATTTCCCATTAAATCTTTTGAGATGATTTATTGAAAATAAACTATATCCAAATGATACAATCTATTACAATATGATTTCAGTTTTTAGGAGTAAAAAATGAATCAAGATATCGTCATTGTTGCAGGATCTCGTACACCAATAGGACGTTTTAATGGTGCTCTAAAATCAGTATCCGCTACTGATCTAGGAAGCCATGTAATACAACATATTATGAGGCGAAGCGCTCTAGATAAACAACTGATTCATGAAGTGATTATGGGATGCGTTTTACCAGCAGGCTTACGGCAAGCGCCTGCACGTCAAGCTGCTCAAAAAGCGCAACTATCTGATCATACCCTCTGCACAACTGTGAACAAAGTATGCGGATCAGGTATGCAAGCTGTCATACTAGGGCATGATGCAATTCAAGCAAATCCAACAAAACATATTATTGCGGGTGGCTTTGAAAGCATGAGTCAAGCTCCTTATATTTTACCTCGCCACATTGAACATACATTGGGCTCACGACAACTCCAGGATCATTTGATGATAGACGGCCTCGAAAATGCATACACGCATGAATCAATGGGCTGTATTGCACAAAAAACAGCAGACCAATATCACATCACACGAACACAAATGGATGAATTTGCCATCACTTCTTTACAGCGTGCGCGCACAGCAATCGAAAAAAATTATTTTTTAGAAGAAATTGACGCAATTGACATCCAGAATAAAAAAACACAACAATGCATACAACAAGATGAACATCCTTTTCATGTCAATATTGACAAAATACCTCACTTAAAAGGAGTATTTGGTGGAAGTCAAAGCATCACTGCTGCAAATGCTAGTGCCATTTCTGATGGGGCTTCGGCTGTCTTATTAATGACCTATCAAGAAGCTGTAGCGCTCAAACTAAAACCATTGGCACGCATCTTAGGACATGCATCCCATGCGCAACATCCTAGAGAATTTACATTAGCACCTATTCAAGCAATGGATACCTTATTTAAACAACTGAACTGGCCGCTTGATTCAATTGATCTATTTGAAATTAATGAAGCCTTTGCTGTCGTCACTTTATTAGCGATGCAACATTACGCTATCCCGCATGAAAAAGTTAATATACATGGCGGAGCTTGTGCATTAGGGCATCCAATTGGCTCAACAGGCTGTCGAATATTATTAACGCTGATTTATGCCTTACAAAAAATAGGTGGAAAAAGAGGTGTTGCCAGCTTATGCATTGGTGGAGGAGAAGCAACAGCAATCGGTCTCGAGTTACTGTCATAAAACATCTATTTTCTTTTTAGTATGCTGCACATAAATACCAGTAATACCCCAAGGAAACCAGCCTTCAAAGCATGATGTTAACTCAAAATGATCAGGTAATACTTCTACAAAACTATATGTAATTGTGATAATTTGAACGCGCGAATCATATTGCATTAACTGTTCACCCAATCGCTTAATAGAGATATCATCTAATGCGGAATGATAAATATAAATCACATCTACTTTTTGATATGGCAATGTAAACATATCTTCTTGTAAAAAAGTAACACGATCTGCTAGTCGACAAGCTGAAGCCAGTCGATTAGCTAATACAAGCAATTGCTCATTAGCTTCAACCCCAATAATCCGACATCCAGTATGGATAGATAACCACAAAGTGGCCAAACCAACGCCTGATCCAAGATCCATCACACAAGTCTTGTCATGTATATTGATTTTTTTTGCAATACGATGCAATGTAATCCAAGGCGTTTCTCCATAACAACAGGTATCTAATAAACCTTTTTTTTTAAAAAAAATATTACCGATACGATATCGCTGATGACGGCGACATAAACACCATCCCAATAACTGAAGGCGCATTTTATGCCAAGATAATCCATAGGGAATACTGATTAAACTCATTAAAAAAGATCTAGAAAATAATCGATACCGATTTATCATTTTACGTAACATGCTGGATGACCTTCAAATCATGACAAGTTAAATTGCTGTCTATTATGAATGCATCAGAAAATTTTTTTATCTGCAGGATTAAATTGACTTTTTATAACAGATGCTTTTCAATACAACTAATCCTATTACGTTCAATCATAGACACTATTATGCCACATAGTCAATTATCTAAAAAAGACCAAAAGAAAGTAGATATCTTTTTAACATCAGGCGTCAATCAACCTGATCGGCAGCCTTTCAAACCATGGAAGGTGATTAAAATATGGTCTTCTGTCATTATTCTCATTGCAATACTTGCTCACCTGATTAAAATTATTTATTTACCAGAATATTAATGGGACAATACAAACAAATTGCGCTGATTGATATCACATAAATCAGCCGACACACTAAACTTTATATCTATTGACTGAAAAAATGAGACAATGCTTTTATGACGTTTCAAACTTCTGAACTGACACAATATGAAATCAATACACAGCTGCTCTTAGATAAAGCATATCTTGAAAATCAGACACTCAATACACTGTTTGAAAAAGAATCACTGCGTTTTAATCGCTATACTCGTTATGCTGCCAATTTATGTTTAGATTTTTCAAAAAACTGGATTAACCCAGATATTTTTGAGCATTTAATTCAACTTGCAAAAGAAGCAAAGGTTGAATCAGCCATTGATGATTTATTGAACGGTCAACCGATTAATTTTACAGAATCAAGAGCTGCGCTCCATACAGCCTTACGCACACCTTTAAATACAAAATCGAGTATTCAAGAGACTGTTACTCATATGCAGCACCGTATGAAACATTTGACGCATCAAGTACGCGAAAAAACATGGCTCGGTTTTTCTAATAAACCTATTCAACATATCGTCAATATTGGCATTGGTGGGTCATATTTGGGCATTAAAGCAGCACTGGATGCATTAAAGCCATACCAATCACCTGACTTATCACTGCATTTTGTTGTGAATATTGATCCTCAAGATTGGGCTTGTGTTCAAAAATTGATTGATCCGGAAACCACATTATTTATTATTGCCTCTAAATCATTCTCGACACTAGAAACACTGAAAAATGCTGAATTAGCCAAAACATGGATGCTAGAACAAGGCATGCCGTCACACGCTGTTTCCCAGCATTTTGTTGCCATTAGTAATCAGGATGAAAAAGCAATACAGTTTGGCATAGATCGCACGAATATTTTTTCAATTCCAGACTGGGTGGGTGGGCGCTATTCCTTATGGTCAACAATGGGTCTCATGATTGCCTTATCCATTGGCTATGACTCATTTGAAAAATTATTACAAGGCGCTTCTGAAATGGATCAACATTTCAAAAAAACCCCTCTTTCAGATAATATGCCTGTTATTTTAGCAGTATTAGGCATTTGGTATCATAATTATTTTCAAGCTGAAAGCTATGCTGTTTTACCTTATGACAGCAGTCTTTCCATGTTTGTAGATCATTTGCAACAAATGGATATGGAAAGTAATGGCAAATCAATATCAAAACAACATCAACCTCTGACTTATCATACGGCTCCAATTATTTGGGGTGGCGTTGGCACGAATGGGCAACATGCTTATCATCAATTACTACATCAAGGCACACGATTAGTCCCTGTTGATTTCATTGTTCCGCTCACCAGTCATTATGAACCAAAATGCCAACACACACATCTTGTCATGCATGCTTTCGCACAAAGCCAAGCTCTCATGCAAGGTCGATCGAGGCAACAATTGCAAACACAAAACCCAAAACAATCAGATGCTGTCATATTACATAAAATAGTCCCAGGGAATAGACCGAGCAATACCATTACATTTGAAAAATTAACGCCTGAAACACTCGGGGCTCTCATCGCTCTATATGAACATAAAGTGTTTGTTCAAGGGGTTATTTGGAATATTAATAGCTTTGATCAATGGGGTGTTGAATTAGGAAAACAGCTTAGTGATATATTATATCAGTCATTATCGAATCCTGATATATTAAAAGATCAAGATGAATCAACTGTTGGACTCATTAATCAATTTAAAAAAACTGATTAACACAAGGGTTTTTAAGTTGTGGGCATAAAGGAAACTAAAGCTTCTAAAATCAACCAAATTGCTTTCATTTTTTCTGAAACATCCATCATAGGAACCGTATAATTCAATCTATTGGGCGGCATAAACTGATACTCTTTTGCCTGCTTCTGAATCCATAGAATAAATTGTGTCGCATCTAAAGCATTTTTTTCTAAAAAATAAAGAGACAACTGCTCATCAGTTGCGATTATTTTTTGTATGCCAATCTGATGCGCCTCTAACTTCATGTTAGCTACTTCAAGCAAAAGGTGCGCTTGTCTCGGCAATACACCAAAACGATCGATGATTTCACATTGTAAATCTGACAAATCAGCTTTTGTTTGACAAGAGGCGATGCGCTTATAGATAACTAATCTTTCATGTGGACTGGTAATATACTTTTCTGGAATCAAGACAGAAGCCTTGAGATTGACTTCAACAGATTTTGTCATCGATATATCAGTAAGTGCTTTACCTTTTTTCAAATTATCAACTGTCTGATTTAATAAATCCATATATAAAGAAAAACCAATGGCTGCAATTTGTCCTGTTTGATTTTCTCCTAATAATTCTCCAGCCCCTCGAATTTCAAGATCATGCGTTGCTAACATAAACCCTGCCCCTAACTGAGTCGTTTTCGAAATAAAATGTAATCTTTTTTCTGCATTTTTTGTTATTTTAGTCTCTTCTGATAATAATAAATAAGCATAAGCTTGATGATTAGAACGACCCACACGACCTCGTAATTGATGTAATTGTGCTAAACCAAATCGATTTGCATTTTGAATAATGATCGTATTAGCATGAGGAATATCAATGCCTGTTTCAATAATAGTGGTACAAACTAATACATTTGACTTTTTATGATAAAAGTTTTTCATCACGTGTTCTAAGTCACGTTCTCGCATCTGTCCATGGGCAACAGCAACACGCACTTCAGGAACTAAGCGTTGAATTTTTTGAGCTGTTTCTTCAATTTTACTCACTTCATTATGCAAAAAATACACCTGCCCTCCTCGCAATAATTCACGTAAAAGCGCTTCTCGAATAATATGATCATTTTCAATTTTTAAAAACGTCTTAATGGCTAATCGTTTATCAGGAGGCGTTGCGATAATCGACAAATCACGAATATTTGACATGGCCATATTTAATGTTCTAGGAATCGGTGTAGCCGTTAATATTAAAATATTCACTTGGCTTCGCATTGATTTCATGCGTTCTTTTTGATTTACACCAAAACGATGCTCTTCATCAATTACTAATAAGCCTAAATCTTTAAATGCAATATCCTGGTTTAATAATTTATGCGTTCCGATAATAATATCAATGACGCCTGATTTTAAGTTTTGCTTAATGATCTCAATTTCTTTTGGTCGCTTAAATCGTGATAATACTTCAATATGAATAGGCCAAATTGAAAAACGATCCATAAAATTATCATAATGTTGCTGAGCAAGTAGTGTTGTTGGGGTTAAAATCGCAACTTGCTTCCCTGCTTGGCACATCACAAAAGCTGCACACATGGCAACCTCTGTTTTACCAAAACCAACATCTCCACAAATAATACGATCCATGGGCTGTTTTCGTTTTAAGTCTGATAACACATCATGAATTGCTTTTTTCTGATCTAATGTTACTTCAAAAGGAAAAGTATGGGTAAATTTTTGATAAGTTGCTTCGCAATACGTAATGGCCTCACCAGAACAAGCTTCTCTGCGCGCATAAATATCTAATAATTCTACAGCTGTATCTTTGATTTTTTCAGCTGCTTTTTGACGTGCTTTATTCCATTGCTGAGAGCCTAATTTATTTAAAATAACCTGTTCTGATTCAGCGCCACTATATCGTGCAATTAACTCTAAATCCGATACAGGAACATATAATGTATCTTGACCTGCATATAATAATTTTAAAAATTCTTGCTGTTGACGATCAATCGTTAATGTTTTTAAACCATCATAACGTCCAATACCATGCTTCAAATGAACAACCAAAGCACCTTGCTCTAATTCGGTTAAATGACGAATCATATCATCTGCTTTGAAATGCTTATTTTGTTTATTGAGTCGTCTCCGAGTTAAGATAGGCGTACCAAATAAATCACTTTCTGTTAAAATAGCTAAGTGCTCATCAGTCCACCATAACCCTTTTTCAATAGGCGCAACAACGATACCTACTGCAATCTCATCTTGATGATAAAAAGCATGCCAATCTGAAAATACAGTTGGCTTAATATGATGCTGTGCTAAAGTTTGCATCAAATGCTCTTTTCTTCCAGTTGATTCTGACACAAATAATACTTTTGATTGCCCACCAATAAATCGCTGTAAATTTTCAAAAGACCCTTTTTTATTAATTTGAAAATCAGGTAAGGATTGCTCAGATAATAGGGCATGGTATGTTTTATTCTCGATTGATTGCGCATCTAATAATAATTGAGGATATTTATTAAAATACTCAAACACTTGGTCAATGCGTAAAAAAACTTCTTGAGGTGATAAAATAGGTCGCTGATTATCCACAGAATACGTATCATAACGCGCTTGCGTATCTTTCCAAAATTGCGTGATATTTTCCGTTAATGAACCAGAACAAACGATCAATACATCTTTCGGCAAATAATCAAATAAAGTCGCTGATTCTTCAAAAAATAAAGGTAAAAAATATTCTGCACCTGGTGATGCTTTTTGATTCAAGATATCGTTAAAAAGAGAACACTTTGTTTCATCCACATCAAAACGTTGCAAAAAAGCGTGTTTAAAATGCTTGATTTCATTTTTAGTTAAAGGGTATTCATGTGCAGGCATTTGATTAAAAGATTCAATCACATCGATAGTACGTTGCGTTTGTGGGTCAAAGGTTCGAATGCTAT
The DNA here is from genome assembly GCA_015163815.1 of Endozoicomonadaceae bacterium. GTDB lineage: Bacteria > Pseudomonadota > Gammaproteobacteria > Pseudomonadales > Endozoicomonadaceae > JAAOIJ01. Next base: position 2,315 of record JAAOIJ010000054.1, on the reverse strand, counting down.
CAATGGTATCATCAAATAAATCTAATCTAACAGGGACATCAACACTCATAGCAAATAAATCAATCAAGGAGCCTTTAACAGACATTTCACCATGATTCATCACTGAATCAACAGTAACATAACCTGACTCCATAAATCGTTTGCATTCTTCATTGATAAAAAAAGGATCATTTTTTTTATAAGTAAAACATTGGCTGTAAGTATATTGTGTTGGCGCCAAACGATTGAGTAGTGTTGTGACAGGTACAATCAATATGCCTTTTGACAGCTTCCCCAATAGATTCAGCAAACGAAATCGTTCAGAAGTAATTTCCGTATGAGGTGAAAAGACATCATAAGGTAATGTTTCCCAGCTAGGGAAAAAATGAAGCATAGATTTTTGAGGCGTTGTTAAAAAAAAATCAATTTGATGATAAAGCTGTTCTGCCCATAATGAATCTGGCGCTACCACTAGTATTAACTGGTCTAAAGAGGTTAATAATTCACTTAAAATCAAAGCTTGCACAGCAAGATTAGATGCAGCTATACGAGATTTTCTTTTTTTCAAAAAGGCAGTTTCTTTTAAAAAAGTCATGATAACTCATTATATACAACGAAAATATAAAGCAGACTCTTGCTTCATGAAGACTATAATTGCAACATTGCTCTTTAAAAGCAGCTAGCCTGAGCGTCAGAGTGTAACGAGCTAAAGAGCAAAATACAATATGTGATCAAATGTTTCTTATCAATTAAATCAACAGTTCATTTGTTTCTTGCAAAGGATTCAAATTTATAGTAACATTTTTTCTGGGCACTTTATCATCTAGATGATAAAGCAGTATACATGGTATCCTGAAGAGGATAAAAAATGAAGCATCTCTTACTATGGTTATATTGTATTTTAATATTGACTACTAGTTATTCTAATCAAGGGTTATGCGTTGCTAATCCGATACAGCCAGATGATCAACCGACTATAAATCAGTCAAAAAAAAAAACCGAACTCATCTTTAGCTGATAGAAGGAAAAGCTCTAAACAATTAGCTGTTTCAAAATCGTCTGCCTTGTCTACTATAGCAACTTCACCCATTTCCATGAGTACAGTTGCTATCAATGCAGCGACTGGAGTAGCCCTTCAACATGGCATTATCGCTTCAGCTCTTTCTCCAAAAGATAGCCTCAGTTTTATAGAAAATATGGCCGTCAGTGTCATCCAGACTGATACATTCAAATTGAACTTCATTACGATTGCTGTTAGTGCTGTCAGCACGATTACTCAATTCATCGCGAATAATATGATTTACGAAAAACTGAATACGGAATCGAAAAAAAAATATAGCCTACCGTATAAATTATTTCAATTAAGCACCTATATTCCTAATATTATAACTCAAGCTACCTTTGGATTGCACAGCCTTACAGAATCTCGTTTTTTCACCTGGCTTCAAAATTGTCTTCACACAGGAAATCCCAATAACTGCTTCAATACAACAGGCTCACCTTCTCACCCTACCTTTACAGACTCATTTTCTACCCCTATTAGTCCTCATGATGCACGATATCAACTCATTTATAATCATTGTTTTTCGCTTGCAATAGGCGGTGTTATCGGTGCTGAAACATTCTCTAATATGCATCATGCTATATACAAAACGTTACTAAAAATACATACACCTACAAAAAAACAACAGATTTTACTCTCTAAGCTTATACTGATATTTCTGAAAGTAACCGGCGGTGTATCTGGCGCTATGCTTGCATCTTATTTGACGCCTTTTCTAAATTAATTGAACAAGCGATTATTATCCTAGATTCGTTTTTTATACAATAGACAACCCTTAAAAAAAATGAAAGAAAAAGACACGCAAACACGACAAAAAAATTTATTCTGAGATTTTCAATATTTTTCTGGATACAATGAACTACAATAGTGATTGCCAAAAAGCAGTTGCAGAAAATTTAAAGGCTATTTACACAGCGGCTACATTAGGACAAGCAGAAGAAGCATTGTCTCATTTTTCATCTAAATGGGATAATAAATATCCTTCTATATCAAGATCATGGAATCAAAACTGGCATAATTTAAGTACATTATTTAAATAGTCGACTCTGAATAAATCAATTTTTTTTAAATTTTGTAAAAAATATAAAAAAATTGATTTTGTTTTTGTGAAAAAAAAATTTAAACGACTGAATGATAGATATTGAGGTGAAAAAATTCAGGCACAACAAAAGCCATGCTATCCAAGCAAGCAATAATCGTAAATTATGCCCAACTCCGCATAAAATAGCATTTATTTCATCTCCAATCTTACCTTTCAACATATTTCTTCGTA
>JAAOIJ010000053.1 GCA_015163815.1 Endozoicomonadaceae bacterium | reverse complement strand
CATAGCGAGACCTTTGCAATAAGACAACAAAGACTCCTGATATGATCTTTTTTATTAAAATAGTTTAAAAAATGAAGTAATTTATGTATTGTCTGAATAAAAAAACACATAAATTATTCATTGAACTGCTTATTGCAAAGGTCTCAGAATAATACTTTGACAATAAGATGTAAATTTGAGATCTTTCTTCTGCAGTCAAGTGTTGATAAGCCATGTCATTCTCCTTCTTTTGTTGATAAAAAGAAGTTACACGAATTATTAGCATTTGACTGCTTTTTTTTGGCTATAGAAAATAGCCTTACTGTTGCATTTCACATTTGAGAAGGCATCAGAAATAACCAATAACCGGGAAACATTATACCAAAAATAAATATCTAGTTCACTGAATTATATAATATTTATTAATTTTTTAAGGTCGACTATTTATTTTTAAAAGCAAACTAAAAAACTATTTTGAAATATCTTTGTCTTTATAATAATGCTACAACTTCTCCCTTTGCCCGGCTCGGTGAATTCGATTTTTTATACTGTTTATACTTGTAACAGATACAACCGGCTCCACCTGCTACGCAAACACAAGACAGCATGATCAATACTGTGCTAGCGGAAGCAATGGTTATTGATTGATTAGTAATGTCTATCTTGCAATTTCGAGCCAGTAATTCATTCTTCAAATCTTGAGAAGCGATACCATTTTTGATTGCCACATAATCGCTGCAAGTAATATTCAACACATTGGACAAATCAGTTAACGTCGTATTATGACAACCGACAATGAAAGGGTTAGAGGTTAATATATATGTTTTATTACACTGAATTAAATCTTGATTCATACTATCAAAACTTAAAAATGTATCATTCATTGGAACTGGATTACCGGAAAACTGTCGGCAACATGCTTGTTCTGTTGAATTTGAATAAATTTGCTTACAACAGGCCTTTCTGACTAAATCTTGAAACTGATTCGCATGATTAACATGATGATAAGATCCTGTTGGAAAAATGTTTCCTGTATAAACACAAGTAGATAACTCTAAGTCAGTCACAGGAATTTTTTCACAACCTAAGGTATTTTCATATGCGTATTCTGATTCACAAAGCCTCATACTCGTCTTATTTACATTATCAAATTGAACAAAATATTTAAGCAGAGAATCTTTAGTATCTCTTACAGGATAGGTATCTGGAGGTATTTGAATTGCTTCAAATGTTTCATTATGAGCAACATGACCACTCTTCACTGCCAGAAAAGGTGGTTCTCCACACGCACAGTTATCTTCTTTTATTAATCGAAGAATATCCGATCTGAAATCATGAAGATTAGCAGTACTTGTCTTAAATATGAAATCAGAAGGAAAACTAGATAGGTAAGAGGCATCACGATATAAACAGTGATCAATAGAAGAGATTGCTACTAAAGGGATGTCACAGCCCGCTATGACCACTGACTGATTATAAGGTCCTATTTCTCTATATACGATATCAGCAGGTGTATTTTTAATGTTATACTCAATTCTAGGTTGTGAAAGCTGTATTGAGTCTTGATATATCCAAGATGAGAGCGAAGCACTTTCACATGTAGGTGGTAATTGAACAGCTTGAGCAACAGGTGGAATATTTGTTGTTATAATCGTTTGATGAATACTATTCATGGCATTTGCTAACGGTTGTGCTATTTGAGAACCGACAACACTGCCGAGTATGCTACTGTTTATACTGCTTATAACTGATAGCGCTGTTTTTAATTCAGAAGATAGTTTTATTTTTGTTTTATCTTCAAAATAATCATGTATTGTTCTGAAGGCATAGTGGTTGGCATCTATACCAATCGTACTACCGACAGCTGCACATAAAGCCGTAAAACTATCAGTAAATAACATGCCCATGCCAGCACCTACTATCACACTAGGAATACACGAATATAATCCACTCATTATATAATGTTTCTTTTGAGTTTGAGAACTGACAACACAATTAGCGATCGCATCAAAACTCATTTTTACGATACTATTTAAAATACCTGCCCCCATGAAAAGACACATAGTTGTTGCACTGGGTATTAACATGGCAGTTAACTTATCAGGAGTAGCTTGATTGAGCGCAGATGTAATATTGGATATCATCGCATATCCTGCATTCACCCCTGAGGCTATTCCAATGTTCTTAAACATTTGCACAGAAGAATTGAAAACCTTTTCCTTTAAAGGACTACAGGTAGCAATATGCGTATAATGAAAAAAAATCATGAATATAAAGAAAAACAATAGTATATTTTTTTTCATACTAAAAGATCTCGTTAAGAATATAGCAGGTATTATGCAATATAAATACAATAAATCAAGTGTTTTTAATCTGTTATAGATCCTTCAATTGCTTATAAATAATATGGGCCATCTAAATGTCTAACTTGAAATTGTTGCAATAAAGCAGGATGCAATCGGTCAGATTTAGTGCAAATGACATATGATTTTTTTGGCGGCTGCTTCACTGAATGGCCTGGATATTGTGCCTCCCAATAAGCTAACACTTGATTTGCAATGTCTTCTTCAGGAGAAACCCAAGTGATAGTATAAAGCTTTGTCGCACAATGTAATTCGTGTTGCAATAATGGAAAGTGTGTACAGCCTAAGATAATCTGATCTGGCTTGCAGGACTGCTCAAAGAATGGAGCAATAATTGCTTGAATACGATCTACATTTATCGCTACTTTTTTCATTTTTTTTTCTGCTAACGAGACTAATTCAAGGTTGCCTATTTTAATCACAGAACATAGCTTAGATTGTTCTTGAATCATTTGATCTAGCAATGTACTTTGAATCGTTTTGGGTGTTGCTAACAAACCAACGCATTGATGCTTTGATTCTATCATGACAGATTGTATCGGAGGTATGACAAAAATAATAGGACAATCACATAATGACTGTATTTCTGATCGCAACATATCAAGACTAGCTGTATTGCAAGCAATAACAAATATAGCAGGTAATGTATATTGTTGTATTGTTTTTAGGCAGTATTGAATACGCGCAACAATCATCTCCGATGATTTATTACCATAAGGAAAACAGGCATTATCCATACAGTAAACATAAGATGCATTGGGAATTCGCCTATAAATTGCATCAAATATTGTCAATCCACCGACGCCAGAATCAATCAATACAATAGGACGCATCATCCTATCAATAATATCCTCTTCCATCAAGCTATTGCTTTTTTTGTCTGGTTAACCAATCAATACAACCTTTATTTAGTATCTTAATAATCAAAATAAAAATACTATATTACATGATATAGTTCAAGATAAAAAAGAAACATCCATCATTCATTATCTGTACTTGATAACACTGGATTCATACATGATATCTCCTTTGATAAAATGAGGCTAAAAACATTGATTCAATTTTAAGCAGCCAATCCTAAAAAAACCCAATAAATATGATATAATTCAATATATTATATAATACTTCATGGTATAATAATTCTCAATTATTAGATATGTCTGATATGAAACTTTGGAAAAAAATGAAAGAAAAAGATACACACTCGATAAACAAGTTTATTTCAAAATAAATTGAATAATTTACTTAATCTCAACTATGAACTCATTACATAATCTGAAATCATGCTTTGAACAATATTTGAATAAGCATTTAGAGTCTATTATTCAGACACTAAAAGGTCGCTCTAAAAAATGAATTAGATTGATGATTTTTTTATTCACATTGCAGCATATTCAGAATTGATGTGACGAAAAAATAGTGACAACTTGGAAATAAAATCCTTATTTTCAATATTTTTCTGAATACGATGAGATACAATGGTCATTTCTAGTAGTTTGGTAAAATTTAGAAAAAAATAGGTCTAAAAGGCATGAACGCTATTTTAAATTCTACCATTATAACCGCTTTAAATAGTGGCTTTATTAATAAAAAAGAATGCGAAGAGGTTATCGTTGATACAACAATCATGGAGAAAAACATCAGCTATCCTACAGTCCTACAGATAGTAAGCTGTATCAACGCGCTATTAGCAGATTAAACAAATTGAGCAAAAAGCATCATGTTCCTCTGAAACAGAGTTACAAATATGTGTCTAAAAAAGCCATGAGGAAAGCTTG
>JAAOIJ010000052.1 GCA_015163815.1 Endozoicomonadaceae bacterium | reverse complement strand
GGTCCCGATAGCTTCTGTGGGTCGATCTATTTATTGGATTAATGATATTTTAAAAACAGTATTATATGATGAAGTCTCTATAAACATCATAAGCGCATGTGCTCATCACATTGTACGTATATTTCAAGCAAATAAACAAAGCAAAATTTCAGCTTGTGTTGCTCGAGATGCAAATCATGAAGCAGTGCCGATGTCTATTTATATCTCTTTTTTAGAGATTTTATTTGAAATCAAAAAAAACCACAGTGCTATAAACAAACAAGATGCATGTGATCTAAAAACAGATGATCAGATTATTCAATATATTCAATTTATTTTAACTGCATTACTTGAGTTAAAAAATGAGTATCAATCTATGGATCAGTATAGCTCAGGTGTCATGATATTCATGAAAATACTAAACAAACAATATGATACAGATCAATTCAAATTATTACCTTCTTTTACGCTATTCTTAAGACAATTTTCTTGTTTGATTTTACAAGAAAAATTATCTGATAAAAACACAAAACATATTATCAAGTATGCAGAGGTTTTTTTACACGGTATGACCGATGTGCAAAACAAGACACTAGATCCTCAAGAACAGGAGAAAAATGCAGAGCAAATAAAACGCATATCATCTATTATAATGCCTCAGAAAAAGATAGCAGATGAAATGCAAAGTAGTCGTGGTAGAACAGTTGGTTTTTCAAAAAAGAAACCGTATGATCGATACAATACTCCAGCGCATCTTGTCTTAACTTCTAGAATCAGACAAGATTTTCCGCAATTTGAACAGTTGATGAAAATGAAAAATTTATCTGAATTAAATGAAGGCATTTTGAATTACCAAAAGTTGATTGAACAAGCAATACAAAACCCAGCATTGCAGCCTGTCTTTTTTTTATTGATGAATCATATCAACGGAAAAGAAAAAAATAACTTTAAATGGGAAGACTATCCGAATATATATAATCTATTACAACAATTATCAACGCGTAAAACTCTTGCTTATTTTTCGGAGATTGATAAAGGTTATCTTATCTCTTTAATTCTTGGCGTGCTGCTTAAAGCTTTAAATAGTGAGTTGTATCTCGAGATTATAAGAAATCTGATGGATTGTGTGGAGTGGATGGTAAATGATCATGCAGTTGTCAATGAATTAACTCAGTCTCCAAAAAAAGATAAATATAATATTAAAATATCTTTTATAACGTATACAGCTTTTCTACAAATATACGCTCATAAAATAGATTCTCTCTTTTATGATAAAAAAATAGCATTATTGGTAGATAAACAACTAGTTTTTAATCAAGCTTTCAGTTTATTGAAAACAATCTTAGAGCAATTAATGTCTATTCAATTAGAGGAGCCACAATTATATTTTTTTTATTATTTAAGAATTATGAATCATTTACTTTCTACTATGATTTTTTATAAGAAGTTATCTAATGATTCAGTTTATTTTTTTTTACAACAGTATTTAATAAACACTATCATTTTGACTCAAAAAGCAATCTCACACGATGTAGTTACTGTGAAATCACAAGAATCTTTCATTAAAATACTACCAATACTTATCAAATCATGTGATCTTATTCTGAATCAGAATCAATTGCAGAAAGAACATCAAAAAAAAGAATTAATGGATTCTATGTATTTAATTTTTCAGACGTGTTTACAATTGATAAAAAAAACACAGTATTCTACAAGCAGTCACGTGCAACATATCATGAAGCAATGCTTTTTTATTATGCGTACTTTTTGTCTTGGAAGTTTAATTTATAGAATTTATCAGTTTTTCTCTGCTGAGTATATAGAATTAATGCAGTATATTCCATTATTGCAGCAAGACTGTAAAATAATATTACAACACGAGAAAATCATAAAGAGAAAGTTGACAAATTATTTTAATCTCTTCCTAATTATATCTTTTCTAGATAAATATAATATGCAGCATTATGTGAAAGGCTTGAAAGTCAATATTACTGAACTATTCGATAATGTATTGGAAGATATACTGAACAGTATAAAAAATACAAAAGATTACTCTCTTACCTTGTTAAAAAACATAAAAAATTGTATAAAGGATATTAAAACAAATAAGAGTCAGAATAAAAAAAATATCCTCATGAAATGTTCAGATATTCTAAAAAAACAGATGCAGAATCCAGGTGATATAGAAGAGCTAATCTGTAGACAGCATTTATTGCTTGAGTTTAATGCCATGCAAGGTATATTAGATTATCAGCTGTTTTCTGAGAGTATCAATATATTATTACAATCATATAAAACGATAAACGAAATATTTTTAAGCGAGTATCTTCCATTTATTTATGATATAGGTTTGAATTTACTGCTATATGTCAATCACTCTCATGATACTCGTAATGCAGAGAGGTGGTTTATAGTGAATCGCCATCGATCGCTTGAAAAATTGAAACAAACTATTCAGAATTTTTATATGCTAGCCGATAAAACACAATTGATATTTTGCAAATTAAATGCTGTTGAACAAGGCTATTGTCAATTTCAATATAAGGCAAAAAATTCTCCTATTGTTGTATATAGATATATTTTTATTATTTTGAGTCTGATGCGTGAAAAGCATTTATTACCTCAAGAGTCTGTAATTTCTTCATTCTCAGACAGTGAAGCTCAGAGCATGAATCAGTCTCTTTATAATAGTATAGCAAGATATAATATGCCTGGCCTATTGCAGAAGCAAGATCTATCATTATGTAATATCAAGATACAACAGGAATATATACTGAAGTGGAATGGGTGGATGTTCTCTCCAATTGATTATTTTATTACATCTGTTAATCTTGATAAGACAACAGGCAAAATTGATCAAATTTATATAGAAATACAAGGTAAGCAACATTATCTAGATTCTACAGTTAGTGCCATAGATAATCAAAGCCCTACACTACAAACATATGCTAAACGAGTGGTAACCGAATATGTATTAACAAAGCTAAAAGAAGACAATCCAAAACTCAATATTTTATTTTTAGAAATAGAACGATATGTGACTTCTAGCAATGAAGATTTTAATGAATTATTGAAAGATAAGGAAAAAAACTTTCATGACTTAACTGGTATGTTGTTAAAGATGAGTTGTTATTCAAATTGGATGAAAGTAACATCTCCAATTTAAGCAATAGGTAAACCTATAAACCATGAGATTAAACGACTGATGCTCAATTAGAGACTATTGCAGTCCAACAATCCATTCAGCAAGATTCAGTTTAATCTTTTTCATATTGATAATCATTAATAGTGACAGCAGCAAGACCGTCAGTTTGATGCAGACTATTAATTAATTTTAAGATAGTATGCATAGCACTCAACCAATCTGCTTGATTGGTCATCACTAATAATTGATGAAGATATTGATCAACTGCAATATATCCCCATGCTTGACAAGCTTCAGATAATTTATTTAATAATACCATAGCCTGTTCTTTTTTTTGATATTGAATAGCGGGTAGGATCAATTTGACGTGTCGATCCATAAACTGTGTAAATAATTGAAATTCATATTGTATTTTGGAGCTATTTTTTTTATATTGTTGTTTTAAAATTTTAAAATCTAATACCATGCTTGTTTTATTTTGAGTATCTTTTAGTTTTTCTTGATTTTCAGGAGGCTTTTTCTGATGATTCGTCTCGACTGCAGTGTGAGGTTCAGGCATGTTTTCAGAAAGTAAGTTAGGTTCAAGATGCTGTTGCTCTTTTTTTGATAACCATTTTTCAATCACAGACTCCAAATGATCTAATTTAATTGGTTTGCTAACATAGTCATCCATGCCTGCATCTAAACATTTTTCTTTATCCCCTTCCATGGCATTCGCTGTCATAGCAATAATTGGAATTGGTTCTCTTTGTTTTGTTTTTTCCCAATTGCGAATCCAGTGTGTTGCTTCATATCCATTCATTTCTGGCATTTGGCAATCCATGAAAATTAAAGTGTAATTTGTTTTTTGTATCGCTTGAATGGCTTCTTTTCCATTATTTGCAATCATAGGTGGTTGAAACCCTAATTTTTTTAATAAAGCTAAAGCAACCTTTTGATTCACAAGATTGTCTTCTACTAATAATAGTGAGATATCAGTGGTTTTTTTCATTGTCGGTAAAAGCGTCTTTTTTTCTTTGAGGCGATGATGAGAGTCTATCAAAGCCAGTACTTTCAAAGTACATTCCAATAGTTGTAACGGATGAAAAGGTTTCGGTAAGGCATCATGTAAATGAGCTGCTTGTTTTTTATCTGGATTCATCAATCCTGTGATTAACATAACACGCTTGATTGAATGGTATATGGTATTATTTCGTAGCTCAGTAATGAATGTATGGCCATCCATAATAGGCATGTTTTCATCAATATAAGCAATATGATAGTGTTTGTTATTCGTTTGCATTGTTTTTAATTTTTCTAAAGCATCCTTTCCATTTTTAGCTAAATCAACTTGCATTCCCCAATGTGTTAAGTAATCTTTTAAGATATGACGAACTGTTTTATTGTCATCAATAATTAAAGCAGATTTTGCTTTTAAGTGATGTTGTGCTAATTCAACTGCTGAAGATTGAGGTTGGTTCATAGGTGTTTTGAACATGAGATCAAAATAAAAACAAGTACCTTGACCTAATTCACTCGAAATTGAAATGTGACTATCCATTAATGCAATCAATTGTTGAGAAATACTTAAACCTAATCCAGTCCCTCCAAATTTTCTAGTAGTTGAGTTATCCGCTTGTGTAAAAGGTTGAAATAAATTAGGAATCACATTTTTTTCTAAACCAATCCCGGTATCTTGAATAGCAAAATGAATATGATAAGATAGGTTTTTTGGCTCTTTTTCTTTCACTACACATCGAATACTCACTTCACCTTTTTGTGTAAATTTAATGGCATTGCCAACAATATTAATTAATACTTGTCTTAATCTAACAGAATCACCTATTATACTTTTTGGTAACGTAGGATCTATAAAATAATTTAATTCAATTCCTTTTTGATGTGCTTTGCTTGATAATAAAAGCGCAATATCACCAATCACAGAAGATACATCAAAAGGAATCAGTTCTAATTGTAATTTACCTGCTTCAATTTTAGAAAAATCTAATATATCATCAATGATTTGTAATAAAGCACAGGCAGAACTATAAGCGGTTGCTAAATAATCTTCCTGTATTGAATCGAGTGGCGTATCTTGCATCATTTCAATCATCCCTAAAACACCATTCATAGGTGTCCTGATTTCATGACTCATATTGGCTAAAAAAGAACTTTTAGCCTCTGCAGCATCTAATGCCGCATCTTTTGCAATAATTGTTTCATTCATTGATTTTTTTAAATTCGTATTGGCTACATTTAATGCCGTTGTTCTTAATTTAACAATTTCTTCTAATTTTACTTTATGTTGATGTAACTTATGATCTCGTTGTTGTACTTGTTTTAATAAATGATTAAATTGATCATATAAATCACCAATTTCATCATGACTCTTGCGTTCTAGCTTTACATTAAATATTTGATTTTTACTTATTTTTTTCATTTGGTTAGCTAAAGTAATAATAGGAGTTGCAATGTTTCTTTGTAATAAAAAAGCACATAAATACGAAAATAAAATCGCTAAGACTGTAATTAATAAGGCAATTAAAATATTTAAATTCATTTGATGATTTAAATCTGTCGTATCAGCTGTGATAATGACATGGCCTGCTACTTGATTATTTGGCATAACAATGGGCAATGACACATATAACCAGTTGTCTATAAAAATATCTTGTCGATCCGGATTTACATTGAATATGCGAGGTGACTCAACATATCCATCGTAACCCACTTTGAGCTTCTGATTTTGTTCAATAATATAAATATCTTCAATATCATGTAATGTGTAGAATGAAGATAAAATATCTTGTATTATTTGTGGATTATTAGTGTGTAACATATCTTGTGTTAGCTCAATGACCATTTCACCAATATCAGCTAATCGATCGGATAATCTTTCTTTTGATTTAAAATAATCAGTGACACTATAAAATAATAATGTAATGAGTAAAGCAACTTCTGTGGTTGTCATGATTGCATGGCGCAAACGACGTTCTATAGAAGGTTTCTGAATACCAAACATAGACTAGCTCCTGGTGGCATCAATTTTTTAGTGTCAAATGACACGCTGTTATATGATATATATTGTATAAAATAGCAGCATTATTTAACTTATTATACACGAAACAGGTTATGTTTTATTGTGATATCTTCTCTCTTGCTGAAAAAAATGTAGATGAGTCTATATGAAGGCATTAGTTGTTTCTGAGTAAAAGATCAGCGATAATAAGGCTCATACGTCATAAATCCGCGTAATAAAATATAACACATTGATATAAAAGAGAAAAAAATATGTCGTCGCCGTCACTGTCAGAAGAGATTGATAATCGTAGAACTTTTGCCATTATTTCCCATCCGGATTCTGGTAAAACAACGATGACTGAAAAATTACTCTTATTAGGAGGTGCTATTCAATTAGCTGGAACAGTGAAAGGGAAAAAATCAAACCGTATGGCAACATCAGATTGGATGAAAATGGAGCAAGAGCGCGGTATTTCTATTACCACTTCTGTCATGCAGTTTTTTTATCAACAGCGTGTATTAAATTTGTTAGATACACCAGGACATGCTGATTTTTCTGAAGATACTTATCGCACTTTAACGGCTGTTGATTCTGCCTTGATGATGATTGATGCAGCTAAAGGTGTCGAAATGAGAACCATTAAATTAATGGAAGTCTGTCGATTGCGAGATACGCCTATCTTTACCTTTATTAATAAAATGGACAGAGAAGTAAGAGACTCAATTGATATTCTTGATGAGGTAGAATCTGTTTTAAAGATTGCTTGTGCGCCTATTACTTGGCCTATTGGTATGGGTAAATCATTCAAAGGGATTTATCATTTAATATCAGATACAATTATTTCTTATCAATCCGGTCAAGGGCATCACTTAATACCCTATGAAACAATTCAAGGATTAGCTTCTTATCAAGCGAAAACATTTCTGGGTCCAGATTATCATCAATTTTGTGAAGAAATTGATTTGATTGCAGGTGCCTGTCCTGTCTTTGATTTACAAGCTTACAGAAATGGAAGTTTAACACCAGTCTTTTTCGGAACGGCTTTAGGTAATTTTGGTATCAAAGAAATGATGGATTGTTTTATTGAGTGGGCACCTGTTCCTTTAGCGCGCGAAACTGATCAACGCCTTGTTTTACCAGAAGAAGAAACTTTCAGTGGGTTTATATTTAAGATACAAGCTAATATGGATCCCAGACATCGTGATCGTATTGCTTTTATGCGTATTTGTTCAGGTCGCTATATCCGTAATATGAAAATGCACCATGTGAGACTTAAAAAAGATATTAAAATAGCAGATGCTGTCACGTTTTTAGCCGGTGATCGAATACATATAGAAGAAGCGGTTGCTGGAGATATTATTGGCTTACATAATCATGGCACGATACAAATTGGAGATACTTTTACGCAGCGTGAACAATTTAAATTTATTGGTATTCCAAATTTTGCACCTGACATGTTTAAGCGAGTTCAACTGAAAGATCCTTTAAAATTAAAACAATTAAAAGTTGGATTACAGCAGCTTGCAGAAGAAGGCGCTACTCAATTATTTATGCCATTTAATAATAATGATCTTATTTTAGGGGCAGTCGGCATTTTGCAATTTGATACCGTTTTGCATCGATTAATACATGAATATCGAGTAGATGCTATTTATGAACCCATTAATATTCAAACAAGCCGATGGATTACTTGTGATAATGCAGAGACATTAACACGCTTTAGAGAAAAATATTCACAACATTTAGCGCTTGATAATGCTGGAAATTTAACTTATCTTGCACCCACTCGTGTCAATTTAACCTTGGTTGAAGAAAATTGGCCTGATATTTTATTCCATAAAACATGTGAACATTGATCCAAATGATTGTCAAAAAATGCGTGTGTATAGCCTGTCATTTTGTACTGTAGATTTTGAGCTTTATCCTGTAGTCTCACATAGTCTAGATATTGATATGGTGCACTATCTTAGCCTATAGCCTTTTTTTTGAATTTATTGAGCGCCTATCTTGATAAATGAATAGAGATTTTTAATCAACATAATCATAAGGATTTACCCTACTGAATTGATGATCATCTCATCATCTTTTGATAACAATCATTGAGATCATTTTTAGATTGAATTAGGATTGAAAAAACACCAGTACAAGCTGTTAAATGGCATCGTTAAAGTACTTTTTCAACGGTAGCTTGTGTTGCAATTTTAAGTCCAATATGAAATGCATTTATTATATTGTTTTTTTTATTCTGACATGAAAGCTGAATGAGTATAGATTTGATGATTGCGATTTATAAAAACAAGACTGTCACAAATGGTACGATTTTTTTATTTGTATTTTTTAAAATATCTGTTTTTCATCAGAATGGCTTGTTTGTAGTATGCAATCAATGCAAAGTTTTAGACTGTTAATATAATGTTATTTAAAATAACATAGATATTTTTTGAATTGATTGTATGCTCACTTTAATTTACTCATAGCATCAGAAAACGAGTAGTCCATCGCTGATGGATACCCATAAAAAAACCAGTCAATGACGATTGTCTTGCCAAATCTTATGCATTGATTGATTTCATGTCTCAATCAGTAAAATAGCAACCTGCTAGCCGTGTTATTAGATTCATGTTGAAATCATATATGAGGGGCATATGCGTGAATATGCCTCATGCTGGATTAAAATTGAGAAGGTGGCCGCGTTTTTCTAAAAACAAGATACTGATCCAGTCTACGTATTTTTTGCTTTCTTTTGTATCCATATCTTGTATTTAAACAGCAAATCAATGGGAAAGATATGCACTATAAAATTAAATTTATAGTGTTGGTTATGATCCTTCATGTCAATGAGATATATCATGTCATCATACGCTGTTTTAAACAAAACAGTTTTAATCTACAGCATGCTTTGCGTATTTTTTTAAACGGTTAATTCATGTTGAAACAATAGTGGCATGCCGCCACACAATATACGATGTAAATCTTGTGTTATAGCATTTCTACTCTTTTCCATAGATGACTTTTCAAGTTTAGGCGTTAAATCCATGATCATGTTAATTATTTTTGGATATGCTTGCAAGTGAATGTTCTGTAATAGTTCTTGTTTTATTGTCCTCAAAAAATCTTGTTGTGTATAAAAAAATAGGATGCATATTGCATTATGCATATTAGCTAGCATTATAATGAGGTCTTTTACCAAGTATGGGTCAGTGTCCTTGAATTCTAAATACACCTGAAGAATTAAAATGATGTCTTTTTTTAAGATAGTATCTTGCGCATATCCGATCAGACGTTGGCTTTCGTTTATGATTTTTTGAATATCGGCAAGACATTTTTGCTTATCTTTCGTAATATCATCTTGAAATTGAGATAACTCAGCTTGACTGATGTGATTATTGGCTAACATTTGCTTAAATTTCTCTTGATTGTGTATCACTTCGTCTCCCATGAGCATCTTAAGTGCTGGGATGATGTTGATCGAAATCGCATTCGCTAGACTAGCACAAGAGAGTAGGGCACATAATATGATGCGAATCAGTGTTGTAGAATGAATAAAAAATGAGAGCCTGTCCAGTGATGTTAGCATGAATACTTCTCCTAATGTTTAATGATATTTACATTTTTTTCTATGAATAGCGTGATGAGGTTGTATTATATTTAATTGTATTAATGTATGGTTATATCGACTTATTGTATTTTTTTGTAGTCATCTCTCAAAAAATACGCAGAATTATTCATTTTATTGACTTTTTGGGTTGCCTCTCAAATGTGAAGTGCAACAGTAAGGCATTTTTTATAGCAAAAAAACAGTCAAATGCTAGGGCGTGTCCTCATTCTGAATTCACCCAAATAATAGCACACGCAATATAAATTATCGCTTTAAAATTCCTAGCTAGCTTATCAAAACGAGTTGAAATACTTCTAAAATGTTTTAATCTAGCAAATAAATTTTCAACAAGATGCCTTGATTTATAAATATTAATATTTGCCAAAGAAAACAGAGTTTATCAATAGAGAAGATGATGAGATTTTAGAAAATCACTCAGCATTCAATGAAAGATTTAGAAAAGAGTGAGACTATCGAAAACCTCACGACGTGATGCGAGGCATCGAAAAATATTGACGTATTGCGCTTCCTTATAGAAGATGTCTTCTATTATGCGTCTTTTTGATGTAATACTTGCATGGCTTTTGCATGTTCGCCTGCAATCAGGTCAGGTATAATACGCAATATTTCATAGAGATTGTTTTGAATTTGAGTGTAGTCGGAGACAGAAGGACGATTTAAAACATAGTTAGAGACTAAGCGTTGATCATTGGGTCGACCAATACCAATTCTAAGTCGGATAAAATCTGGTGAGTTAATTTTCTGAATAATATCTCTCAAACCATTATGTCCTCCATGCCCGCCGCCTACTTTAATGCGCGCTACACCTGGATCAAAATCTAATTCATCGTGCGCTATGAGTAAAGACTCTGGTGGTAGTTGGTAAAATTTCTGTATTTCTCTAACAGCTTGGCCGCTACAGTTCATAAAAGTTGCAGGGATAAATAAATGAACTTTATGTGAGTTAATTTGAATAACAGTAGTATAGCCAAAAAATTTTTTATGAGCGATGAGTGGACTATGATATTGATCAGAAAGATTTTTAATGAGCCACGCACCTGCATTGTGGCGCGTTTTTTCATACTCAGGCCCAGGATTTCCTAATCCGATCATCAACATAATGGCGGATTTTTTGTTTGTAATCGACATGGCTACCATTGTAAAAATAAGATTTTATGACTCAATATACATCATATGGAATCTGATTTGTCAGTACAGACCTTATTTATTTGCTAGGTTCACTAGATTCATTGGACTCTGTATTATCGTTATCTGCATCTTCAATTCCACCTTTTGGTAGTTTAACCGTAGCGACGGGTAAATCATGTGATTCACCTTGTCGAAGTTGTACTAATTCAACTTCTTTTGGTAAAGGCAGGTCGGATAAATGAATAATTTGACCTAACTGTAATGCACTTAAATCAACTTCAATAAATTCTGGAAGCTGTGTTGGCAGACATCTAACTTCGACTTCATTGATATTTTTAGATAAATTCCCACCTTTTTTAACACCTGGACAAATATTTTCATTGATGTAATGTAATGGAATATGTACGTTAATTGCGTGAGTTGAATCAATTCGCATAAAGTCTAAATGCATGGGTTTTTGTTTTGATGGATGGCGTTGAACGGCTTTTAAAATAACAGATTCTGATTTATTGTTAATCTTTAAATCAATTAGTTGAGAATAAAAGGTTTCTTGCTCTAACGCTTTAACAATAAATCGAAATTCCAGTGTAATCGGTAGTGCTGGCTGTTCTCCACCATAAATAATGGCAGGAATGTTATCGGTATGACGTAGGCGGCGGCTCGCACCTTTACCTAAGTCGGTACGCAACGAAGCTTCTAGTGCAATCGCTTTGCTCATTGTTCAGTATCCATTAATTCAAATTCAGTGTATGAAATCGTAAACCAGTCCTTGATGATAAGCCTATATCAAGATTTGTTCTACGCCTAATTGCTATTTCGCGACCAAAACAGCAAGACAAACCATTATACATAAAAAAATAGAGAATAGGGTAAAATGCTGTTAAGAATTTTCAATAAATCGCTTTTCAGTTGCTATTTTTTTTGATCATTTTCATCTCATTAAAACAGATCCGTGTTTAGATAAAAGTAAAAGATAATCTTGTGCTTTGTTTTTTTATTTTGCTTTCTCAAATGTTTAATAAAGATACCGCTTTAATCATAAACATACCATTGCTTGTGATCCTGGCAAAGCGTTTTCTCAGCATAAAATTTGATTGATAAAATTGAAAATAAAATGTTATTTTTCAATATTTTATTGTTCTTGTAACAGCAGTTTAAATCAGTATACCAATAGATCAGCTCATCAGTATCTGCCAACAGGTATGGATATAGAAGATTGTGACGTTTTAGCAATTCAAAAAGCACTCAATAACAGATTTGGAAAAATCTTTAGGTGTTGCTCTGTATTACTACAAGGAGACTTTTTTTATTTTTCAATCAATTCAGATCGAGCAATATGATCAACTGAACTCAAAAATCAACATCTACTTAATCTATAAGAATAAATTTAATGATTATAATGCAATAAGATAAAAGAAATTATTCAATAATGTTGAACTTTTCTTATTATATTCTGTCTCATACCCTAGCTAGATTATCAAATTGTTTATAGTTTGTACAGTTTGAAAGAAAACAAGTGTTTTGCATATTGTCTTATTATCTCATGTAGTCGGTATTTTTTATTCTGAAAAAATTATAGGTTAAATATGATTATATTTGTTGAAAACATCACTCTCACTATTAGGGCGTGTTCTCATTCTGAATTCACCCAAATAATAGCACACGCAATATAAATCATCGCTTTAAAATTCCTAGCTAGCTTATCAAAACGAGTTGAAATACTTCTAAAATGTTTTAATCTGGCAAATAAATTTTCAACAAGATGCCTTGATTTATAAGTATTTTTTTTAAAATGAATAGCAGGTTTTTTAGTGTTAGAACATTTTGGAATCATAGCCTCCATTCCTAATTGTTTTGCTTATTCTCGAATTAATTCAGAATCATATCCTTTATCTGCTATAAAATAGTCAGCTTCTT
>JAAOIJ010000051.1 GCA_015163815.1 Endozoicomonadaceae bacterium | reverse complement strand
AATAGTAAAATCCAGCTAGATTGAATCTTTATGATTGAGTAAAATGAATATTAATTGATTGTTTTTATTATATTTTACTGATTTTATAAAGCATATTATACTGTAACAATAAATCAAAAATCATTAAAATAACCTTTTATCAACTCTTAGTGATGCAGTTATTGTTGATATGATCAATTCATTCAAGTATGAAGCATTTTCAGGAAATTCAAATAAATGATGTTTATTTCATCAGATTGAAAAAAATAAAGGATATATTATCCTGATAATTTTTATACTATTCCTTTTGCAATCAGGCATACTCTGTTATATTTTGTCTTTTTTATAGAGCGTAAGAGGGGTTTATTTTGGATGAATCTATGTTAAAAAAAGCAGCTGCACAGGCTGCTTTAGAGTATATTGTGCCACATTTAAGTGCTGATATGATTTTAGGCATAGGCACAGGTTCTACAGTGAATTATTTTATTGAAGCGTTATCAGCTTATAAGCATGATTTTGATGGCGTGATTTCGAGTTCTATTCAATCTAAGCAGCGGTTAATAGCTTCTGGAATTCCAGTTTATGATCTCAATACAGTAGATCAACTGCTGTACTATATTGATGGTGCTGATGAAATTAATTCGCATTTGCATATGATTAAAGGAGGTGGAGCTGCTTTAACAGGTGAAAAAATCATATCAGCTGTTTCAAAATCTTTTATTTGTATTGCCGATGTCAGTAAAAAAGTAGATCAATTAGGTGCTTTTCCAGTGCCCGTTGAAGTCATTCCAATGGCACGTAGTTATGTTGCTAGAGAAATAGTAAAGCTCGGTGGTAATCCTGAATATCGCCAAGGTGTTTACACAGATTATGGTAATATTATTTTAGATATTTGGAATTTAGATATTAGCAATCCCTTGATGTTAGAAGAAAAAATAAATCAAATTACAGGGGTAGTGATGAATGGTTTATTTTCAAAAAAAGGAGCTGATATTTTATTTTTAAGTGATCAGAAAGAGGTTAAAAAGATAGAATTATCATAGCAGCTATCATTGTGTAAATTAGATACAAGTTCTCTTGGAAGGAATTCCTTGTATTCATTTTACCTTTGAAAAACAATTCATGTTGTCTTATCAGTGCTGAACATTTTGTTCATCTGATATATCATTCGGCCTGATATCAAGGAATATTGATTTTTGATAATTGAAATCCATAAGATATGGTCAAGTATTTTGGAGAAAATTTGCTCTTAGTGCGTATTTCATTTTTCCTGCTCAAGTGTGAAGTGCAATAAGTAGGAAGTGCCTATGCTTCGCATGACTTCGTGAGGTGTTCGATAGCTTAACATTTTTCTGGGTCTAGGGCGTGTCCTCAATCTGAAAATCATTTATAGATTGCTTTTTATTTTAAAATACACGACACTCTTTTTTTTAAAAAAGAGTAGTAACTTATGATTAGAGATTTTTTAACTGATATTCTTTGGGAAATATTACAAATAATTATGAAAAAAATCAATGTCATCGATGGAAAAATGATCGCAATGTTATATCTGCTATATTATGGATATTATATACAGGCTCTCCTTGGAGAGATATTCCCTCTAAGTTTTGCCCTT
>JAAOIJ010000050.1 GCA_015163815.1 Endozoicomonadaceae bacterium | reverse complement strand
TTTCATGATACAACAAATGTGAAACAGCATCCCAGTCAATAATGGTTAGTCGTTTAAGTACAAAACATTTTCTTGAACAACGATTTAATCTTTTTTTAATCGCTACTTGTAAAGCATTCATGATATAAGACTCAGGTAAAAATTAAACATTATAACAAATCATGGTCTTTAAATCATAAAACTTAATTGTCTTTATATTATTTTTTTACATGAATAATGTTGTCTTATTGCAAAGGTCTCAGATTGAGGACACGCCCTAGACACAAAGTGTCAAAAACAATGACACACAATATGTGACAGACTCCAACAACTAGAAATCGTCCTAGAAAATAAATTAAATGAATGGTTTCTTGATTAATATTGCAGAATAGGCAGCATTTATCTGACGAAAAAATAATAGTGAAAGCTTGGAAATAAAATCCTTCTTTTCAATATTTTGCTGGAAATAATACTCGACAATAGTTATTGTCAGTGAACGCTAGTATTTTGGTAAATTCAAAAAAATTGATTATCCAAGATCGACTATTATTACATCCCGATATCAGTCTAAAAAAGCATTGGAGCATGATGAATATCACTGTATTGACTCACCATTAAGTGCTGATTATGAAATTTGAGGGATTAACAAAACAGATATTTTTAGGATATCCAGGAGCGTTTCTTCTACAATGCTAAATTTAGACAGAAGCTTTTTAAAATAGAACACAATACGCTTCATGTCATCATATCTTTTGAAAAAAATAAAAAAAATGATTTGAAATGTATTCTCTTATTATAAAGGTTACAGTAGATATCACATTATCAATATAGGCTTTAAACAAACTTCATAACAAAATATACTATTAATTTTAACAAACAAATCAAACTAATCACAAAAAATATAGCCACAATAATATATGTGGTCAAACGAGCTTCTTTGAAATCTTGAATTTGATTTTTTTTACTTTGCACACCGATCATAGCGGATAAAACACTTTTAATGACTTGAATGAATGAATATTTTTTTATTATTTATCATTTTTTTTCCTAGTATTTAATTTTTCAAGTGCCTGAGCAATAGCAGGGGCTGAACCTGTCATTAATAAGCTATCATGTTCTTTTAAAGTAGAGGCTTCTTCAGGGTCTAATTGGCGATCATTGCGAATAATTTTGTCTATTTCAATACCAATAGATTCTAAGTTTATATCAGATAATGATTTATTAATCCAAATGGAATCGGAATCTAAGGTAAAAGTATGGCGTACATTAGCAGGTAATCCTTCTGCGTTATATAAGCGTTCTGTTTTTCCAATAAACATACCATGTAATCGACGGTATTTTTTTTGACGCACTAATTGAATACGTTGATTAATCATTTCTCTTGATTTACCTAACATTGTAAACATTTGATCAACAATTAATAAACTTGATTCTAAAATTTCAGGAATAATATGTGTTGCGCCATTTTCATACAGTGTTTCCATCATAGAATCATCTTGCGTTCTGACTAATACAGGTAATGTTTTATGTAATTCTCGAATTAAACATAAGACTTTATTAGCTGTAATAGCATCACTCAAGCAAATAACAACCATTTTTGCGCGTTTAACAGCACAAGCTTTTAAAATATCTT
Source organism: Endozoicomonadaceae bacterium (assembly GCA_015163815.1). Taxonomy (GTDB): domain Bacteria; phylum Pseudomonadota; class Gammaproteobacteria; order Pseudomonadales; family Endozoicomonadaceae; genus JAAOIJ01. Next base: position 21,687 of record JAAOIJ010000050.1, on the reverse strand, counting down.
TACGTGCGCAATCTCCAAAAAAAACAGGTTCTCCTGCATTATTTCCTTCACGCACATGTAATGGATCATCATCTAAGACCACGTAAGGCATCCCATCTTCTGCTAAAAATCGTGAAATAATTTGTCCTACGCGACCATAACCACAAATTAAAACATGGTGATCTAAGTCTGAAGTCGCTTCTTCAACAGGTAAAATATCTGGATTATTTTCAATTTTTTTAGGCTTTCTACCTTGTAATAAATCGTATAGCACATTACTGTATCGTAATAAAAATGGCGTTGCAGCCATGGATAGAATCGTAATAGATAACACCATAACACTGAGAGATTCTTCCAATAAATGATGCTGACCTGCTAAGGCAATTAACGCAAAACAAAATTCCCCTCCTTGCGCTAAAGCAAGACCAGCTTTAAAGCTACTTTTTTTATCTAATCCAATCATTTGGCCTAAGAAATTAATCAATATCGCTTTAAATATAATTAAAGAAAGTGCGCCTAAAATAATCACAATCCAATTTTCAAAAAAATGATCTAATCGAATCATTAAGCCGACTGAAACAAAAAATAACCCCAATAAAATATCTCGAAAAGGACGAATATCTGTTTCAATTTGATGACGATAATGACTTTCTCCTAACATCGTTCCGGCTACAAAACCCCCTAAAGCCATTGACAACCCTAGTAAACTGGAGAACATAGCGGCTAATAATGCAATAACAATAGCGGTTAATACAAATAATTCTTCCGATCGAATAGCGGCTACTTCATGAAATAAATGAGGTAATATTTTTTTACCCAGAAAGATCATGGTTAAAATAAACAAGGCACCTTTGATCAAGCTAAAAAATAAAGACATCCCAATGGTGTGATTATTATTAGCAGCTAAAGTTGTAATAATAATAATAAACGTGACAGCGGCAATGTCTTGAAAGACTAATGTTCCAATAACTGCTTTTCCAAAGTTTGTTCTTGTTTCATTGCGACGAGCTAATTCTTTCGATACAATAGCTGTAGAGGAAAGAGATAAACTGGCTGCAATGACTAAAGTAGCAGCGGCTGGTAATTTCAAAAACACACCTATTGACGCAATCAAGCAGGTTCCAATTAAAACTTGTAATCCTCCTAAACCAAAAACTAGTCGACTCATACTTTTGATCTGAGATAAAGAAAATTCAAGACCCAGTGAAAACAGTAAAAAGACAACACCAATTTCAGCTAATAACTCAATATTATGATCATTACTCACAACATTTAAGACACTAGGACTCAATACTAATCCAACAAATAAATACGCAAGCGTTTCTGGAATCTTTAATTTATGGCAAAGCGATATGACGACAACTGATAGTGACAAAATGATCAATAATTGTTCAAAAAGACCTAGCTCTATATGAAAAAATAGCACTATATACATCCTTTTTTAGTAACCATGATTATGAAAATACGATAAAAATACAGCCATTTAGCGCATGATTAAAAACTTTGATCAAATCTAATGAATTTTTTAATTTATTTTTGATTCTAACATACCTTAGGAATTTAATTTTATGTTTATTCAAAAAAAAATACAGTTCAAGCATAAAAATGATCAGTTATTAAAATATGTGATGCAAGCAGCTATCAGTGTCGCCTGTTTGTTAATTATTTTAAAAATAACGATTTGGGTGTTTAGTGGATCTATTAGCATTTTAGCTTCATCTATTGACTCAATACTTGATTTATTAGCTTCTATTATTAATTTTTTTGTTCTAAAAATTGCCCTCAAACCGGCTGATTCAGATCATCATTTTGGGCATAGCAAAGCAGAACAATTAGCCGCTTTAGCTCAAGCTTCTTTTATTGGTGGTTCAGCTGTATATTTAATTTTCTTTTCTATTGATCGCCTACAAACGAATCATATATTGGAATATAGTAATCTAGCAATTTACGCCATAATTATATCGACTATCATTACTTTTTTTCTCGTGCTATTTCAAAGATACGTTTATCAGAAAACTCAATCAAATTTAGTCAAAACAGATGAAATGCATTATAAAATGGATATTTTAATCAACTTAGGTGTTTTACTAGCCTTAGTGCTCAATGAATACGGATGGAAACAAGCTGACCCTATGATTAGCATCATGATTGCAGCATGGATGTTATTCAATGTAAAGTCAATTGCGTGGCGCGCTATTGAGCTATTAATGGATAAAGCTTTGCCAGAACAACAATTAGCATCAATTAAATCTATTATTTTAAAAGACACTGAAGTATATGGGATGCATACATTAAGAACACGGCAAGTTGGAATCGACCCAGTCATTCAGTATCATCTTGAATTATCAAGTAACCTTTTATTATCTGAAGCTTATACGATTGGATCGCGTGTTAAAAAAAATCTCTTACAATCTTTTCCAACAGCAGATATTACTTTTCACATGGAACCTGTACCCTCTAAAAAAATAAAGACATCATATCATTTAAACTGAAACTGACCTTTCATATTGCATGACATGGATGAAAAATCCATATTATTTTTCTTGGAAAGACAGCATGATATCTAACAAAATGATGCGAAAACTAGAACAATATTCAAATGTAGCATGAGTAAAATATTCAGCCACAAAAGTCTATAAAAATAGAATAATACTTTTCTCTATATAGAGAAGGTTGTAATATCGAGCAGTCTAGTGTAAAGTCAAACCACTTGACTCTAACCTACAAATCGCGTATTCCACATGAAATACATTTTACTATTCATCTAAAAAAATTGATATGACTCAAACATTCACACCTGGTGCTATTTTTAGGCAGTTAATTAAAAAAAATAACACCAAAAAACCAACACAAATTGTCGGAACCATTAACGCCTATACAGCTCTACAAGCAGAGCAAGCAGGGCATCAAGCTTTATATTTATCTGGTGCCGGTGTTTCAAATGCCTCTTATGGATTACCCGATCTCGGCATGACGTCTCGAGAAGATGTTTTAATAGATGTGAGGCGTATCACGGCTAAAACAAATTTGCCCTTATTAGTTGATATTGATACGGGCTGGGGAAGCAGTTTAAATATTCATCGCACCATTCAAGACATGATTCGAGCAGGAGCTGCAGGTGTCCATATTGAAGATCAAGTGACTGAAAAAAGATGCGGTCATCGCCCAAATAAAAAAATCGTCTCTGCACAAGAAATGCAAGCACGCATAAAAGCTGCAGTGGATGCGCGATATGATGCCAGTTTTGTGATTATGGCTCGCACTGATGCTTTTTCAAATGAAGGCTTATCCGGCGCCATTGATCGTGCTAATCTGTATATTGAATCAGGTGCCGATATGCTATTTCCAGAAGCTATGCATACTTTAAGCCAATATAAAACATTTTGTACAGCTGTATCTGTCCCTGTTTTAGCCAACTTGACAGAATTTGGCAGCACGCCTTTATTTTATCTAAATGAATTAGCATCGACTGGAATATCTATGGCTTTATATCCTTTAACAGCGTTTAGAGCCATGAGTCTTGCCTCTCAAAAGACATATAGTACTATTTTCAATACCGGATCACAAACATCTTTATTGTCTAGCTTACAAAAAAGAGAAGATCTTTATAAAACATTAAATTACACAACTGACGAAGCGATCATGGATCAATATCTTCACATACTTTAAATGTATATTTCAATTTTATACACGCGTTGCCCCTATTGATGTATCACATGGAAAAACAAATGAAAACAACTGGCTTACGTGGACAGGTAGCTGGCTCCACTGCACTATCCACCGTAGGAGGAGCTGGAAACAGCTTAACTTATTGTGGCTATTCTATCGAAGATTTAGCACAAAAAGCATCTTTTGAAGAAGTTGTCTGGCTGTTATTTTATGGAAAACTACCTACTCAACAAGCATTACTAGACTATCAAGATACGCTTAAATCACAACGTGATATTCCTGCACCTTTAATCACTTGTTTAGAATTATTACCTAAAACAACCCATCCAATGGAAGTGCTGCGATCTGCTTGTTCCCTCTTAGGCAATCTAGAACCAGAAAAATCATTCAAAAATCAAATACAAGCTGCTACTAGATTGCTAGCTGTCATGCCTTCAATGCTACTATACTGGTATCATTTTTCTCATCATAATATTCGCATCAATCCAGTCACACAAGACAATTCTACAGCAGCTCATTTTCTCAATTTATTACACCATCAATCGCCTCACCCTGATACTGTAAAATGCTTAAATACTTCTTTCATTTTATACGCAGAACATGAATTTAACGCCTCTACTTTTACCGCTAGAGTTTGTGCTGCCACTTTATCTGACTTTTATTCTTGCATCACAGGCGCCATTGGTTCATTAAGAGGTCCATTACATGGCGCCGCTAATGAAGAAGCGATGGCTTTAATTGAATCGTTTAAAGACGCGAATGACGCTGAAAAAGGTATTTTAGATAAACTGGATAAAAAAGAATTAATTATGGGATTTGGTCATGCTATTTATCGTGAATCAGATCCTAGGAATGCCATTATTAAAGCCTGTTCTAAAAAATTATCCATGCAATCTAACAATCCAAATTATTATTTAATTTCTGAACGAATTGAGCAAGTTATGTGGCGAGAAAAACGACTATTCGCCAATGCTGATTTTTTTCATGCTTCAGCTTATCATTTTTTAAATATTCCAGTTTTATTATTTACTCCTATTTTTGTATGCGCTCGCCTCAGTGGTTGGGCGGCACATATTATGGAACAACGAAAAAATAATCGATTAATTAGACCGTCAGCAGAATATATTGGTCCTCCATTAAAAGACTGGATTAATCTTGAAGCGCGATAATATGAATATAAACAGAATATAGTATCTCTTCACCAGACAGTAACAAATGAGGTTTGACGTGGTTAATTTCGTTGATGATAATCAAAGATCTAATTATGATCCATTACTAATAACGATTGCAGAATACACCTTAAAGACAACACCTTTTTCTAAAGAAGCACTTGATACAGCTTTTATTACACTCATGGATGCATTAGGATGTGGTTTTTTAGCGTTAAAATTTAGCGAAACTTGCCGTTCACACTTAGGGCCAGTTGTCCCTGGAACGCAAGTACCTATGGGTGTGAGAGTACCTGGAACGGCTTATCAATTAGATCCTATTAAAGCAGCTTGGGATATAGGCTGTATGGTGCGATGGTTAGATTTCAATGATACTTGGCTGGCTGCCGAGTGGGGGCATCCATCTGATAATTTAGGTGCTTTATTATCAATATCAGATTATATTTCTCAACGTAAAGAAGCAAACAATCAACCCCCTCTTTCAATTCAAACTTTACTTGAGTCAATGATTAAAGCTTACGAAATACAAGGTATTTTAGCCTTAACAAATAGCTTTAACCGTTTCGGCTTAGATCATGTTGCCTTAGTTAAAATCGCCTCAACCGCTGTCACAACTCAATTATTAGGCGGTAATAAAAATCAAATACTCTCTGCTTTATCTCATGCGTTTGTAGACGGCCAATCCTTACGGACGTATCGACATGCTCCCAATGCTTGTCCTCGAAAATCATGGGCAGCCGGTGATGCGACTGCTCGTGCAGTACATCTTTCATTATGCGCCATGAAAGGTGAAATTGGGATACCCAGTGTATTAACAGCTAAAAAATGGGGATTTCAAACAACATTATTTCAAGATCATCCTCTCAATTTAAGTCAAGATTTAACCGATTATGTCATGAGACATATCTTATTTAAAGTTCAATATCCAGCAGAATTTCATGCACAAACAGCCATTGAAGCGGCTATCCATTTACACCCTCAATTAAAAGGTCGATATGAAGACATTCAAACAATTCGATTAACGACACATGAAGCTGCTATTCGCATTATTTCAAAAGCAGGCCCCTTAAATAATCCTGCAGATCGCGATCATTGCTTGCAATATATGGTCGCCATTGGACTACTATTTGGTTCATTAAATGAAACCCATTATGAAGATCAATTTCATGCCAGTCACCCAGAAATTGATATATTAAGAAATAAAATGGAAGTCATTGAATCACCTCAATATACTAAAAATTATTATGCTGAAAATAAACGCGCCATTCCTAATGATATTCAAATATTTTTCAAATCAAATCCTCCAACCCATAAAATGATTGTCGAATATCCATTAGGGCATCGTCAAAGACGAGAAGAAGCTTTACCGGAATTACGCAAAAAATTCACAAATAATCTATCAAGTTGCTTTCCAGATTCACAAAAAAATTCTATTTTAAACTGGTTTCAAGATAGAGAGGCGATCAGCCATCAATCTGTGAGTGATTTGCTCACTTTATTGAATAAAAAACAATCATAAACTATCAATCAATCCTGTTATGACAAGATAACATCATGAAAACCATGATCGATCAGCAAGGTACCTAGACAATACTGAAAAGCAGATGCCCTGCTGCTTTTTAGATATTTAATAAAAACAATACACAATCGGGTGATTTAGCGCTAAAATGAATATTTCTCAATGGCTACGCACAGACATCATGAATCAATCAGAATTTTTTTCAGTCATCTCTCTTTCGTTTGTGAGCGCCTCTCGCATACTTGGATTATGCATGCTACTGCCTGTATTACCTTTATATGCCTCTCACTTTGGAGAGGCTTCTCCTATGTGGATTGGGTTTGCATTAGGGATTTATGGCTTTCCTCAAGCTATATTACAAATTCCAGCTGGACGATTATCTGATCGATATGGCAGAAAACCTATTATTATTGCTGGATTGATTATTTTTTTAATCGGCACGCTCATTGCAGCTTTCTCAAATACAATTATTGAATTATTAATTGGACGTTTTCTGCAAGGTTCTGGTGCTATTTCATCTTCTATTGTTGCTTTAATAACAGATTTAGTTCGCCCTAATGAACGTGCAAAAGGCATGGCTGTTTTTGGGATCACTATCGGCTTATCTTTTTGTTTAGCCATGATCATTGGCCCTTTTATTGCTGCAACATTTAACATCATTGGCATATTTGGTTTAACTGCTATTTTAGCGTGTATATCGCTTATTATTATTCAATATATTGTACCGAATGTACCACGCAATCAAAATCACCCTCAAACCATTGTACCGATTCAGGTCCTATTAAAAACACCACAAGTTTTGATTTTATCCATAGGTGCTTTTATTCTTCATTTAACATTAATCAGTTTATTTACTATCTTGCCAACTTTACTTCGAGATCGACTTGATATTCCTTTACCTCATCATGGCTCGATTTATTGTATTTTATTAGTATTAGCCTTTTTAGCCATGATACCTTTCATTGTTTTAGGTGAAAAAAAACATTGCCTCGATAAACTCATCATTTATATGGTGAGTTTATTAGCCCTGTCTACAGCATGGATTGCTGTCATGCCTACTGATGTATCTTTTATGTTAATCGGCGCCTGGGTTTATTTTTTTGCTTTTAATTTTTTAGAGGCTAGTTTACCTGCTATCTTAAGCCAAAAAGTCCCTATCTCCTCTAAAGGTTCAGCACTTGGCATTTATTCTTCTTGCCAGTTTTTAGGCGCAGGAATGGGGGGTGTTTTATCTGGTATTTTATTAGAATTTACAACTTATCAAACAATCATGATGATGTGTAGCCTATTCAGTCTACTATGGCTTATTTCAGCTTATTCTATTCAAAAAAAATAAAACATCAATCTATGAGAAAAAAGATGGATTAATACAGTATAATCTTTCATTTATCTTTTTATTATAATGTTATATGGAGTCATTATTATGTCTAGAGGCATAAACAAAGTTATTTTAATTGGCCACTTAGGTGACAATCCAGATGTTCGTCCATTATCAAATGGAGGCTACGTTGCAAATCTTAGCTTAGCAACATCAGAATCTTGGAAAGACAAACAAACTGGACAACCTGTTGAAAAAACAGAATGGCATCGAGTCAGTATTTTTGGTAAATTAGCAGAAATTGCACAAAAATATTTAAAAAAAGGCTCTAAAGTTTATATTGAAGGCAAATTACAGACAAGAAAATGGCAAGATCAACAAGGTCAAGATCGTTATTCGACTGAAGTTGTTGTAGATATTACAGGTCAAATGCAGATTTTAGATCGACGAGACGATCATATTACCTCTCAGCAAAGCGCTCCTATACAACAAAAATCACACTCATCTACAGCTAATGTATCCACGCCTAACACCATGAAAGCACCTGACTTGACTAAAGCTGAAGTATCTAGCTTTGATGAATTAGAAGATGATATTCCTTTTTAATATCAGTTACCACTGCTAAATCAACAAAACAGAGTGATACCTAAGCATTGATTCTGTCGTAATGCATAGCGATCTACTGAAACGCAGAATCAATGACAGGTTAAGATTTGTTTTGTCTCTATAGACCGTGTATGATGCAGACTACTCTATCAACGAGCATCATATTATTTTTTATTAATACAACCTGTTAGAGCTAAAAAATCATGGATATCCTAGAAAATATCAAAAAACAAATCAAAGATAACCCCATTTTATTATATATGAAAGGATCACCTGACATACCACAATGTGGCTTTTCTAAAAGTGTTGTTGACGCATTAATTACCTGTAATATTCCTTTTTCTTTTGTAGATGTATTACACCCTGATATTCGAGCAGATTTACGTCATTACGCTAATTGGCCTACCTTTCCTCAATTATGGGTCAAAGGTGAATTAATCGGCGGGCATGATATCGTAATTGACTTATTTTCTAAAGGTGAATTACAACCATTATTAAAAACAGCCTCTGATTCATTAACAACCCATTAATGTATTGAGGATGCGCATCTGTATGCGCTAGAATTAAATAGCATATACTTCAAATAATTACACTAAAATTCATGAAATATCAACTATTTAAAGAATAATAATATAATTTTTTATCCTTATATTATTATACTTTATTATGTTTTAACCTTAATCAAGAGATCAATTAAAATGGTATTAGTCGGAAAAAAAGCACCTGATTTTTCAGCACCAGCCGTGAATGCTCAAGGTGATATTATCAATCAATTAACGTTGTCGAATGAAATGAAAGGACGATATTGTTTATTGTTTTTTTATCCTTTAGATTTTACATTTGTATGCCCTTCAGAGCTCATTGCACTTAATAAGCGTATTGATGCATTTAAAGAGCGTCAAGTTGAAGTACTAGGCGTCTCTATTGATTCTCAATTTACACATAATGCGTGGCGTAATACACCGATTAATAACGGCGGAATTGGTTCTATAGATTTCACACTGTTTTCGGATATCACACATCAAATTACGCAAATGTATGGCATTCAATCAGAAGAAGGGGTTGCTTATCGTGCTTCATTTTTAATCGATCGAGATCAGATTGTCAGATGCCAGCTGGTTAATGACTTACCTATTGGTCGAAATATTGATGAATTGCTTCGCTTAGTGGATGCATTACAATTTCATGAAAAACATGGTGAAGTTTGCCCTGCAGGCTGGAGTCAAGGTGATACAGGTATGCAGGCCGACCCTAAAGGTGTGGCAAATTACTTAAGTCAACATTCAGATATATTATAAAACATCTCTTCTAAAAAAAACCGCTATTCATATAGCGGTTTTTTTTGATTTGCTTACAGTGAATCCATTTTTATTTTATGTTCAATCTTGGCTTTTTTATTTAAAACCGCTAACCAATCTTTATAATCTAGCTCTCCTTGCGTACGCCCTAAAGCAAATCGAAACAAATTCTTCAGCCCTTCTTCAGATTTTTCTTCTATATCTAATATAATGTCATTCAACACAACGACAGCTATTTCTTCATTTGGCAACATGGCGCGAGCAACACTTCGAGATTTTGATTGGTTAGGATTAGGCATTTTAAAGACTGTTTCTAGCACACCGTCTGGCACATCTTTTTCATGACGCGAGACTTTATTTTTAATCTGCCAGCTTAGTTTTTGTATACGATCTAATTCATCAAATGATTTACCTTGTTTTAAATGCAAAATGATTTGATTGGATTCCTCTATTAAAGATTGCTTTGTTTTTTCTTTCAATAAATTATTTTTAATCTCTGAATTGACTTCTGTAATTGTTTTTTGATAGGACACTTGATGTTGCTTTAAATGTAATACGGCAATTTCTTGATCTGGAGATAAAATAATCAGATCACTATTGCGACCTTGTATAACATCTTCTGTAAAAGCAGCTTGTATAAATCCAGCATGCTGAGTCACCCCAACTCCTTCTCCTTTTTTCGTGAAAAATGCTGTATTTTGTATTTTTAAATTTAATTGTTTTGCAGGATCTTCTAAAGTCATCGATTCAAAACTAAGATCTGCCATGAGTTGAGATTTTTTTTCAAATAGTGCAATGGACGCTGTTATTTTAATGTCTTTTACTAAATCATGACGTTTGGATTCTAATGAAGCAATCACAGGATGACCTGCATCCATTCTGTCGAAAATAAATATTTTTTCTTCGGATACAATCAGTTCTGACAATTGATTGGGCTTCAGCTTTTCTACAGCATTTTTTACAACATCCGGGTATTGATCTACGTTAAATGGGCCAATATAACCTTTTTTATCTGCTGTTTTTTTATCATTAGAATGTTGCTTAGCTAACGTTTCAAAAGACCCACCTTTCTGCAATTCTTGTATTAATTTATTGGCTAATTTCATCTGACTTTCTTTTGTGACATCAGTAAAATTAAGTTCAATTTTTCGATATTCAGGCTTAAATTTGTCTTTAGCAGATTGCACGTACGATTGATAAGCTGTTTCTATATCTGAATCTGAAACAACGATTTTATTCATTAAATCAGTTCGTCTTAAAACAATATAACCAACACTTACTTTTTCAGGTGTCATAAATTGATTTTGATTTTTTTGATAAAATGATTCAATTTCAATAGAGGATATACTCTGATTTTTTCTATGCTTGGCTGTATCTAAAATAGTCCATTGAACATTACGCTTCTGATTTTCTAATTTTAAAAAATAATCCAATTGATTATCCGTAATAAAAAAAGATTGCGTCAAGGCAGACTGGACTTGTTCTACTAACAAATCTCGTTTTAAATTATCTCTAAAAGAAGCAGGCGTATATCCAGCACGACGCAAGACATCAATATAATTTTCTCGTTTAAAACGGCCATTTTCTTGAAAAGCTTCTATTTTTGATATTTTTTGATCCACTTCATTATCAGAAATCATCAAATCATTTTTTTTAGCAAAATCAATTAATATCGTTTGATTAATTAATTCTTTCATCGTCAATTGATGCATTTTATCTGGCGATAAATTTTGTTTTTTTTGTGCAAATTGATGTTGAACTGACTGCAAAACGCGTTGATATTGCTGCTGTGTAATCGATTCATTATTCACGAGTGTAATGGTTTTTGTGCCTGTTTGGTCTGGCATCATCAGCGTTTCCAATCCCCAAACAGTAAAGGCGAAACAAATCACACCGATGATAACCTTAGTAATCCAACTGTTTAGATTGTTCCGCATTAATTGCAGCATATTACCCTCAACTTTAACTATCATTTTTTGTATTCAGCTATGCAAACAGATTGATAAGACTACATGCTGAGCAAACTATTCTCTATTATACACCTTAAGCTGTCACGATGATAAACTAATACAAAAAAAACTGCAGCGTAAGATCGATGCTATCCGGTATTAATTAACAGGCCCATTCAACCATAAAATAATAACATGGCCCTATCAAAAAATAAAATTATTCAAAAAAATATTGCACTATTTTTGAAAAATACACTAATCTGCTGCATATATAGCAATTTATCTACTCTTTTTTTACCCAAAAAAACCATTGGGTAATATTTTTTTCAAAATAAACAGGCAGTATTTTAGAAAAAAATCGCATCATGATCATGCATGAACATTTTCAATTGATTTCTTAACTGTTATCTTAATTAACAAAGAGGATTGCACAGGTATCATCATAACGTTTATGCTTGCTATATCACTATTGTTACTGAGAATAGGCCGTCTTTTTATTATCATGTATCATATTGATTTTTAAAGCCTATACAAACAGATTGTCCTGTTAAACTTTTTCTTTTTTCCTTCATCATTCAAAAAATAAGCATCAAGGCAGACTGAAAAATAGGAGGCTATGAGTACTATGAATGGAATGATCAAGCTCAAGATAACACCTTGTATACAGAGCTCTCTTTTTTTCAGTAAATACCAGCGTTTTGTATCTTTCACGTTTTTCTACTGATCAATATTCTGAGACCTTTGCAATAAGACAACAAAGACGCCTGATATGATCTTTTTTATTAAAATAGTTTAAAAAATGAAGTAATTTATGTATTGTTTGAATAAAAAAACACATACATTATTCATTGAACTGCTTATTGCAAAGGTCTCATTCTATCATGTATTCATAGCACTCTAGCGTCTTTTGTACCCAAGATACAATAATCATGCTGATGTCATGCTGTTTTTAATAGCGTTATCCAATAATAACTAAAAAAACGCATCATCGATAAAAATGATACTATACAAAATCATCTATCTGTTTCAATTTCACTCTATTCTTTGATTTTCTTCACTCGTCATCGACTGAAAAATACTCCTACAAGATTCTCTCATTTACTATACTTAAAACGCTAGATATCTTTTATATTAATAGGCTGCAAAAGGGAATATATAATGCAAAAATCAGTCAAAATATTACTACTCATTGTATATGGTTTCATATGTTATACAGAATCCTGTATGAGTTTTTCAACAGAAAATTCCATAAATATCAAACATTATCGTCAAACATATTTAAAAAAAATAAATACAGATCAGTTATGTAGAAAACCACTTCGATATACAAAAAATGAAGATCAAATAGACGGTGATCATTTCAACATAACAGTCCAAGGTTCTTCTACTCTTGGACCTGTCACGATTATCAATCATAGGAATCATACATCAACACCCGATCATGTCGAATCAATAACAAATTCATTATATCATCAAGAAAAACTGATGATTAATTTTATAAATCCAAGCCAATTGAATCAATATCAACAAAATAACCCAAACGCTATCATAGAAACTGTTGACTGGTCAGAACATGAAAAAGAATTAAAAGTTTTATTTGATACTCCAAAATCTGCTAAAAAATTAGCTTTACATGCCTGCTTAAACTTTCTATCTGTTGTTTTTGCTGGGCCATCCAACATGTTATTACCTTTGATCAGTAATGAGACAATGTTTAGTGTATTAAACACGATATCTTACATGCAGATGTTTTCATCATTACAAGTGGGTGTTTATTCAGCTATTTTTACTTATATTTTAAATAAAGCTAATTTTCAGCCTATTGTTAGAACACCTCTTAAATGGGCTGCTAATACGACTTTGATTACTTACATCGGCTCTGCTTCTTACCTTCATGCAATAGCCTATGGTGTTTTTTGCTTCAGCTTTGATTTCATGCATGATATTTACCGTCTTTGGACACGTGATCCTCAAGAAAAAAATATCTATTTTGATAAAATAAAAAGTATCATTAACACGCATGTCAATCAAAATACAGATCCATCTGATACAGGTCAACTTGATACCAATCAAAAAAATATAGATCAACAAGATACTCTTCAAAAAACGAATGTTACATCACAGGTGAATTGTTTATCTGTTATCGTGAATAAAAAAGTGATAGGTGGTATTATATTATCCTTATAATAAATGTTATCTGGATAATAAACAAAATACAGGCGTAAAAAAATAGACAAAAAAAGTAATTTTTTTATAAAATCATGTGGTGGGTGGTACGGGATTCGAACCTGTGACCTCCGCGATGTCAACGCGACGCTCTAACCAACTGAGCTAACCACCCATGAATTGATATTTAAGATGAGCCTGTAATCAATACAGACCGATCATACTATGTCATCAATGAGAATGCAAGTTTGACATCCATTAGGTAGGATATAAATAATAGTAGGCAGCCTTCAGTACATACTGGTATGATAGTAATCGATTTTCGACAGATATTCATTCGAGGATGTCATGAGTTGTCAATATATTCATTTACGCGTTCATTCTGAATTTTCCATCATGAATGGTCTAGTTCGTATTGAAGCATTAATTCAACAGGCAGTTGATCACAAAATGCCTGCTATCGCCATCACCGATCAGTCTTTTATGTCTGCTCAAATTCGATTTTATCAAACAGCTCAAAAAGCAGGCATCAAGCCAATTTGTGGCGCTGACATTTGGGTTGAAAATTTAAAAAAACCAACAGATCCTACACGTCTAACCTTATTATGCATGAATGAAATTGGCTACAAACACTTAATGGAGTTAATTTCTTTATCTTTTCAATATAATCAACATCATGGCAAAGCATTATGCAAAAAATCATGGATTTATGAAAAATCTGAAGGATTAATTGCCTTATCTGGCGCAAAAGAAGGAGAAATAGGTTTCATCTTATTAAGCCAACACTCAGATTTAGCTCACCCAACATTACTTGAATGGAAAAAACACTTCCCAGATCGATTTTACCTAGAAATACAAAGAACAAATCGTATTCATGAAGAAACATATATTCAAGCTATACTCCCTTTAGCCGCTCAAACAAATACACCTTTAGTTGCAACTAATGATGTATTATTCATTGATCGTAGTGATTTTGAAGCACATGAAATTAGAGTCTGTATTTCAGAAGGTCAATTATTAGATGATCTGACGCGCAAAAAAAAATATACAGAAGAGCAATATTTTAAATCACCAGACACGATGCAAGCATTATTTCAAGATATTCCAGAAGCCATTGAAAATACAGTTGAAATCGCTAAACGTTGCAATATTAAAATACATTTAGGAATACCATGTCTTCCTGATTTTCCAATTCCAAAAAACTTAACATTAGATGCCTTTTTTAAGCAAATAGCGCAAAAAGGTTTACAAAATCGCTTGGATTTTTTGAAAAAAAACACACATCCAACTGATTTAATTTCAGAAGATGTATACCAACAACGATTAAATTTTGAAATAAAAATGATTTTAGAAATGGGGTTTGCTGGATATTTTTTAATCGTTATGGATTTCATCCAATGGGCTAAAAACAATCAGATTCCTGTTGGTCCAGGTCGCGGCTCTGGCGCCGGATCACTAGTAGCCTATGCCTTAAACATAACAGACTTAGATCCCATGCATTATGAGTTATTATTTGAGCGCTTTTTAAATCCAGCACGGGTCTCAATGCCTGATTTTGATATCGATTTTTGCATGGAAAATCGCGACCGCGTGATTGAATACGTCACGACCACCTATGGTCAAGCAGCGGTATCCCAAATTATTACTTTTGGGACCATGTCAGCTAAAGCTGTGATTCGAGATGTAGCTCGCGTTTTAGGCAAACCTTACAGTATGGCTGACAAATTATCTAAATTGATTCCATTTGAAATTGGCATGACGCTCACTAAAGCCATTTCTCAAGAAGAAAATATCCGCTTATTTTTAAAACAAGATCCTAATGCACAAGAAACTTGGAATAAAGCCTTAAAATTAGAAGGTTTAACTAGAAATGTCGGGAAACATGCTGGTGGTGTTGTCATTGCCCCTAAAAAACTAACTGACTTTTCACCAATTTATTGTGATGAGCAAGGAGACAATTTAGTCACACAATATGATAAAAATGATGTAGAAACTGTTGGATTAGTTAAATTTGACTTCTTAGGGTTACGCACTTTAACTATTATTGATTGGACTTTAACGCTCATTAATCATAATCGAAAAAAAATACAACTAGATCCTATTCAAATAGAATCGATTGATTTAAATGATAAAGCATGCTACGACCAATTAAAGTCTGGTGAAACAACAGCTATTTTTCAGCTAGAGTCTCGCGGAATGAAGGAATTAATTAAGCGTTTATTACCTGATTGTTTTGAAGAAATTATTGCTTTAGTCGCTTTATTTAGACCGGGCCCTCTACAATCAGGCATGGTTGATAATTTCATTAATCGAAAACACGGTCGAGAGAAAATTTCTTACCCTGACCCACAGTATCAACATGAATTACTCAAACCTATTTTACAATCAACCTATGGCATTATTTTATATCAAGAACAGGTCATGCAAATAGCACAACAATTAGCAGGTTATTCTTTAGGAGAAGCTGATTTACTCCGACGTGCTATGGGCAAAAAAAAACCAGAAGAAATGGCTCAACATCGTCATAAATTTGCTCAAGGTGCCGCTGCAATTAATATTCATGACAGTTTATCTATGAAAATTTTTGATTTAGTGGAAAAATTTGCCGGATATGGTTTTAATAAATCTCATTCAGCTGCCTATGCTTTAGTTTCTTATCAAACTTTATGGCTCAAAACACATTATCCAGCAGAATTTATAGCCGCTGTTTTATCTGCTGATATGCAAAATACAGATAAAATTGTAACACTAGTCGAAGAAGTAAAGCGAATGGATATCATGATATTGCCGCCTAATATTACAACCAGTCAATATAGTTTTACGGTCAAAGATCATAAAATCATCTATGGCTTAGGGGCTATCAAAGGGATTGGGGAAGGGCCTGCTGAGACAATTAAATTAGCGCATAAAAATAAAACACATTTTAATAATTTATTTGATTTTTATGAACAATTGAATGTAAAAAAAATAAATAAACGAGCAATGGAAGCGCTAATTCGATCTGGAGCTTGTGATCTATTAGGGCCTAATCAGGCTGATTTAAATTTAAATCGTGCTGTTTTATTAGCTTGCGTAGAAGATGCTAGTAAAGCTGCCAACCAATCAGCTGAAAGCAAACGTGCTGGCATCAATGATCTATTTAATGATTTAAAACCATCACAAAATCAGCATGCTTATGATCCTTATTTAAAAACAACACCTTTAACTGACAAAGAACGTTTAACGGGTGAAAAAGAGACTTTAGGTCTCTATTTAACAGGACATCCTATTGACTCTTATCTCAATGAGTTATCACATTTTATCCCTAAATCACTCTCAAAATTAGACATAAAACGTCAAACGATGTTAGCTGGATTAATTATTAACATACGTGTTATTCGCAATAAACGAGGAGAAAAAATAGCATTTTTCATCTTAGATGATAAAAGCGCACGATTCAGTATTGCTGTTTTTTCAGATACTTTCCAAATAGTCCAAGCAAAACTCATCGTAGGCCAATTAATCATTGTAGAAGGTGATATTAGCTATGATGAATACTCAGGAGAACTCAAAGCACTCGCTAGACATGTGATGACTCTGGAAGAAGCTAGGATCAAATATGCTAAAGCAATCAACATTAAGACAAATCAATCAACTTGCAACATAAAATGGCTAGAATCATTAAAAAAATTTCTTTTAGATCATCAAGGTGGCTTACCTGTGCAATTGCACTATCAACGAGAAAAAACATCAATCATTCTCAATTTATCGCCTACTTATGCAATTCAACCGTCAGAAGAAAGTATGCAAATACTGAATAAAATAACAAATAAAAACTCAGTATCTGTCATTTACTAGCAGGTTTTAGACAAGAAACTTGAATGCCTTTACAAACTTTTTGTATCATTTTTCATCTATATTCAACATCAAATATTGGTTTATTTGAGGTGAAAATAAAGACAACAAGGCCTTGTCATTTATTCTCTTATTGCACAGGTCTTCGTTTTTTTAAATAGACGGCCTAAGGCATATCTTTAGTCTAACAATGAGAGTATTTCACATATTTTGTGTCATTTTTTTTAACACTGAATGTCTCATGTTGTCGCTACGCAGAAATTCCTGAAACAATCAAATCAATTTTTTTAGGATCCACTCATAACAATCAGCGTCTCTTAAGCCATGAAGATATATGAAGACTGCCAATTAAAGAACAGGATTCTTAGCAGCCTTTTATGAAAAATAGCATTAAAATTCGATGTAATTCAAATCATTCACTTTACAGGAGTATATGAACCCTGTACTTCTGCATATTGAGTAAGCTTGAGTACTTCTGTTCCTGTAGTTGCTAGAGATGACAACTTTTTTACAGTTTTTTAAATTCTACTGCTTTCTTTAATGATTAAGATCTAGGCTCATGAGCTAGATAATTCCATCTTAAAAAAGTGATACCTGTCGGATGTTTCGCTTGTATTTAAGTACTCTAAAAAAGAATCTATATTTTTTGAAAAATCATCAAAATCTTCATTTAGGTCATTCTTTCTTATTTTGCATATATATTCCAATGCAGATATTGTTGTATTATTTGTATAATCTAGCAGAGATATTATTTGATGCGCATCACATTTTTGTGTTATCTGAAGCAGTAGAGAGGTTGGTTTTGCAGATTGCATCGAGCAAATTATATAGAATACACTATGATAATGATCCGTATATAACAGTTGAAAGCACTCTGCTTTATTGCATTTATCTTGTATATCTACAAGCAATAAGTCTAATACATATATACAAAACAATGGATTACGTTCAATCGGATGATTCTGTTGTATATTTTTACATAATTGATGAAAATAAGATGGAGATGATGGGGGAGATAACAGTAAAAGATTGTACATTTCTTATGAACTGAAAGCATTATTCATAAGCATTATTCATGAACTCTATTAATGCTGGATAATTGCTAACACTTATCTTGCTTAGCATCACTGTCAATAAAGATGGATTATCTCTATCTGTCTCAGATAAAAGATGCATTTTTTGTGAAGCTGTTATCTCTATGTAGTCTAAGAAATCGAGCACCATTTCTATTTTATGCGTATTATTGCTATTAAATAAATCGATAGCTATTGTAGCATGATAACCATTATTAGACGATAACAGCTTAAAAAGGTAGGATGCATCAAGAATATGCATCAACTGATATAGAAGCGAATGGACAGATAGAGTAGAGGCTTCTAATCTAAGTAGCTCATGTGCTACTGTTTGGCCTATATTTTTCGTTAAATTAGCTGTAATACTGACTGATGATAATAAAAAGTCAAACATTTCTTGGGAGGTGAATTTATTTTCGATTAACTTCATCATATCTTTATATACATATGTGAGCTCCTTTGCATTTATAACATAATAAATAAGCCTATGGCCGATATCCCTATCACTCAGCAATATCTTGATGCATGACGTTGAATCAAAAAAATTGATTATAGGTATAATTTTGTCTGGCTGTGCTTCCAAATAAGCTAAAATAGCCGTCTGATATAACTGATTTTCAAATAATAAAGCATACGCTTCTAATGCAGTGCATCTTTTCATGATAAAACAAAAAACAGGTGTCCATGTATCTATTTTTAAATGAGGATTGATCATGTTATGCAATCCAGTATTTGGATTTGAAGAAAATAAATAGTGAGTATATCTATCTTTTATATATTTTTGATCTATTAAAGAAAAAATAGAGTCTAATAC
This sequence comes from Endozoicomonadaceae bacterium, assembly GCA_015163815.1. GTDB lineage: Bacteria > Pseudomonadota > Gammaproteobacteria > Pseudomonadales > Endozoicomonadaceae > JAAOIJ01. Next base: position 2,293 of record JAAOIJ010000050.1, on the reverse strand, counting down.
GCTAATATAATGATTGCTTAATGCCGGCACAACGTTATTGATATAGTCTCTGTTAAAGAATAAAGCAAGTAAGGATTAATGTGGTAAATCAACATCACCCAATAAAATACGAAACATTTGTTGATCATCTAAATATTGATGCATCATAGTAAATATTTTTTTTACACTTTCTGTATAGATATTAGTGACTACGCATGAAATAAAGTGTATGCAATTTTTTTGAACGCTTTGTAGTAAAAATAAATAGAATATTTTATTATGTTTTTCAATATAATCTATTAGTGTTAAAACTAAACATAATGTATGATTCTGAGTATACATTGTTGTTTGTTCATCTTGTTCCCTAGCTGAGTCTAATAATAAAATAATGTTCTGTGGGCTTATTTTTTTCATCTGTATTAATGAGTCAATATTGTTTAATAAAGATTCATTTAAAGATAATGCAAAGATTGAATATGGAGATTCTTGAGATTTATTTAATAATATATTGGTTATTGTATCACCGTCAAATAATGTTGTGTTTTGTAAAAAGATAAATATGTCTTGCATAAGAAGTATCTCTTTATGTTCACAGGCAAAATGAAGCATTGAGCAGATTAGCGTGCTGAGTTGATCAATATTGATGAGATTGGTGATGTAATTTTTTTTCATATTGAATGATATTAGATAATAATATCTGATATCTTTACCTTATCTATTGTTTCTTTCGAACTGAATATAATAGCTGATTGTTTTAAAATATTTTGAATATTATATGGATATTTTTTGAGTAATTTGTCGGCTATACGATCAGAGGGTATAAAAGCCTGTCTAAAGCTTGTATGACTTGAGTCTACACCATCGACTAACTAAACGGGCAGCACCTAAACCCAGTTTTATTTTTTTTCAGAAGAATCAAATCCCGGCATAATCCCTGTTTTTTCCGGACTGTTCAACTCATGATTAGCACATCTTTTCATAAAAATTCATCCTCATAGTTATTATTCATAAGACATTTTTTTATATAAAAAAGTTCCGCCTGCATTACATATGATGAACTTGTTAATTAAAAAATACAATAAAATTAATACCTTATATCTATTTTTATAGTCATTTTATTCAAATATTACCCAAGAAATGATATCATGATCAAAATTACAAACAAATTTTGACAGGCTCAAATATTATTTAGTCGACTCTGAAAAATTAATAAATATTATACAATTCAATATGCGATATGTTAATTTTTAGTATCAAATTTCTCAGTTATTGGTTGTTTCTGATATAAAACCTGGAAAAACAATGAAAGAAAAAGACACAGAAACACGATAAACAAATTTATTTCAAAATAAATTGAAAAATCTACTGGATCTCAATCATGAACTCATTAAATGATCTGACATCATACCTTGGACAGTATTTGAAGTTTATTATTCAGAAACTGTTCCTCTGAAACAGTGTAACAAATAGGCATCAAAAAAAGCCATGAGACCATTTTTTTGATAGACTCATGCTAAGCAGTATCAGCGCATGAAAAAGTAAAATAAAAAATTAAAAGCTAACCTCGGTCGATGAATACGAAATATTGAAAGAAAAATGCAAGGAATAGAAAAAGCATCTTATTTTCAAGAAGAATGAATAATAATAAAGCTTGTGTTACAACAAGAACGAAAAGATAGAAATAAACCATACAGCTTGCATGAACCAGAAGTCATCTGCATAAGACCAGGAAAAGCGGACAAAAAGTATAAGAATAAGTTATCTATCGCTATCATGCACAAAAAAGACTTTATTTTAAGTGCAAAATCTCATTCAAATCATCCATATGATGCTCATACTTTAAATGGCGTGCGATATTAATGAAAAAATATCCAGACAAATCAAACAGATGTTTGTTAATAACGTTTATAGAGAACACAAAATAGATTGAGACCTTTGCAATAAGACAACCAAGACTCCTGATATGATCTTTTTTATTAAAATAGTTTAAAAAATGAAGTAATTTATGTATTGTTTGAATAAAAAAATACATAAATTATTCATTGAACTGATTATTGCAAAGGTCTCAGATTGTTGTGATATATTTATATCAAGACAACGAAAAGGAATGAATCCTGCCTTAAAAAAAGTCGCAAGATGAAGCGCAATTGAACCACACATTGGCCATATGAAATCAGAAAGAAAACGATGAAGCAATAGGATTGGAGATAAAATGAATGCTATTTTATGCGGAGTTGGGCATAATTTACAATAATTGCTTGGATAGTATGGCTTGAGTCGTACCTGAATTTTTTCATGTCAATATTTATAATTC
>JAAOIJ010000049.1 GCA_015163815.1 Endozoicomonadaceae bacterium | reverse complement strand
AATTGGTGTCTTATTCATAATAGACATTACGTTAAAAAATAGAACTTACTGATATCACAAAAGCTACTAAGCCGCACTTGTATTATTTCAACTAATGAGCAAATAGGAGTTAAAATGGATAATATATTAAAAAATCATACGACATCACTTATAGAGACTCACAGCAGAGAGAGAAGTTTTGATTTTGCAATCACTAAGAAAAAAGACAGTAAAAAAAAATATTTGTTCAATCCATCATTTTTTTTCAATACCAAACAATGTATGCCTAAACAAACATTACAAACAATTGATGAAAATTGTGTTTTAGAGTCATCTGCTGAACCGATTAAAGCACCTACAGCAATACAATTCGGACAATTCACTCAATTATCGAAAACAGAGATTAATCTACAACTTGTTCTAAATAATCAACAAAAGACATTAACTCAACGCTTCATTCTAGAATACATTCAAGATATTGTAGATTCAATGATAAAATCTAATGCTAAACAGATGACGCAGACAACACTATTTGACGCAACAAATCATGTTGATAAGAAATTACTTAAAAAATTAAACAGATATATGACAATAACGGCAGCCGATGACAGCATAAATGGTATATCTTCATTGATTTTTTTTGCAACCATTAAACCACTTTTTAAAGGATTTTATGATGATTTTGTCATAAAAACAAGTAACTTCATTAGTCATAATTCTTTATTAGCTAGTCAGCAGGAGGAGGATTCAGTCGAACTTAAAGCTACACAGTCGGTGTTTAAATCAGAAACCACAATACTCTCACGATTAAAACACGAGAATATCGTTAAGTTACTAGGGTATCATATAGCAGAAACATATCAAAATCCTTGCAGTTATTTTTTAATTTTAAAAAGATATCAAATAGATGCCTTTGAACTTTTTTATCGGCAAGAAATCGAAATTCAAAAAAAAAGCCAAACAATTTTTTTATTATTTTATCAAATATTAGCAGCTCTTGAGTATTTACAAGATGAACGTATTATTCATGGGGATTTGAAATTAGAAAATTTTTTTGGGAATCAAGACTACACAAGCTGGTGTTTAGGTGATTTTGGGTGTGCTGTATGTTTAACTAAAAAAACTTATAGACAGGCTCCGATTTTCACGGGCTCACGAGGGTATCAGGCGCCAGAAATATATCAAGATCAAAACTTAACTCAAACTAGTGATTTGTATTCTTGGGGCCAATCTATACTAGCTGTATATAGCACCAATGAATATGGCACCAATGATATCATTACTGCTTTCCATCACAAATATGACGCCCACATGAGACTTGATGGTGAACTTGATTTTTTTACTCAAAATAGATATATGTGGAAACTATACTTAAGGCTTACCAGTGCGTTAGAAATATCCCAATTTAGTAGTCCTTACTTAATAACTCAGTATTTTAAAAAACAACCAATCAACATGGCAAAACACTTATGGTTCAAATGTCATCCTGCATTATTTCCTCATAATAATTCAGAGAAAAATATTCAAGCTGCGAATGATGCTATGCATATTATGCTCCTGCCAATGATACTGACAACAGCTCAGCATGACCCTTTGCAACGCGGAAACATTAATATGTTTAGAGAATATATGAAACAGTTACAGCAACAATATCTTCTCACTTGTTAAAGTATCGTAAAATCTACTGTCATGATGATATAAAAAATGATTTTTAATACAGGTAGCAAGTGTATCATTTCAGATCATTGAATGAGATGATGATGCCTTTTAAAGCGTCAAGGAATCATAAACAATATTTTTTGTCCTATTCAACAGTCTAATACTGTTGAAAAAAGACAAGAGATGCGCCTGCAATGGTCTTTTACATGACAAGCATTAAAAAATGAAAAAAATACTCATTGATCTGCTTATTTCAAAGATCTCACGATATTGAGTGATTTTCAAATTAAATACACGTCTTGACACGCCTGAGCAATACAGGCTTGCAGACAGTCTATATTATTCAATGCTTTTTATGATAACGATCTTCTCCAGATGAGTCTATTAGATGACACTAGCATAGGTTTTAATTCAATCTAAAAGCATACTGAATAATAACACATTAAATTAAAATATATAAATATAATCAACATGATATAATTTTATTCATGAGAATAAAGTCGTCTTATTATGACGTCATTACTCGTCTATATGCGCCCAATCATTTTAGCGTAAATCATCATACTATGATGCTATGCTTGATGATTTGAGATCACTTCATTTTACTGTAGGCTAGAATATTTATCAAAAATATACATCATACTTCTCTTTAAATATGAAAAAAAATAAAACTTATTCATATAAATTGGTGTCGTACTTATGAGAAGCATTATTTTAACAAATAGCTTGCAAGGATATTACAAAATTAACAAAATCGTATTTTCATACCTAAAGTAATGATTTAATAGGAGTTAAAAATGGATAATATATCAAAAAATCATCATGCATTCTTAGAAAGAAAGAGCAGAGAGAGCGCTTTTGATTTTACAATCACTAAAACCAAAAAAAGCAACAATAAACATGCGTTAGATTCTTCTTCATTTGTTCCATGCAGGCCTAAACAGACATTACAAATAATTGATGAACATTGTGTTTTAGAACTACCTGCTAAATCGATTAAAACGCCTAAAGCACTACAATTTTCACAATGCGCTCAATTACCGAAAACAGAGATTAATCTACAACTTGTTCGAAATAATAGAAATCAGATATTTACTCAAACTCTCATTCACAAATATATTCAAACTATTATAGACTCAATCATCAAACCCAATCCTGCACAGAAGCATCAGACAATCCTATTTAACTCAACGGCTCATGTTAATGAGAAATTATTTAAAAAATTAAACAGATATATGACAATAAAGGCCATTGATGCAAGCATCAATGGCATCTCTTCAATTGTTTTTTTTGCAACCATTAAACCACTTTTTGCAGGGTTTTATCATGATTTTGTCATAAAAACAAGTGACCTCCTCTCTGAGGATGACACACATCATCCTCATCAAGATAACAAACAATTATTATCCACTTGTTCGTATCAACGTAAAATGCAAACGGTGCGACTTAATTTTATGGCAGAAGCCACGATACTATCACAAGTAAAACACAAGAATATTGTTGAGTTACTAGGGTATAGTATAGAAAAAACATTTCAAAATTCTTGTAGTTATTTTTTAATTTTAAAAAGATATCATATCGATAGCTTTCAGTTTTTCTATAAAACAAATCCCACAATTCAAAAAAAGAGCCAAACAATTTTTTTATTATTTGATCAAATATTAGCAGCTCTTGAATATTTAAAAGATCAACATATTATTCATGGAGATGTGAAATTAGAAAATTTTTTTGGTAACCAAGATCAAACAATATGGTGTTTAGGTGATTTTGGCAATGCTGAGCACTCAATAGACAATAAGGCTCTATGTCCTCGCATGAAAGGCACTGTCGGCTATCAGCCATACGAAGTCTTTCAATATCAATACTTACATCAATGTAGCGATTTGTATTCATGGGGGCAATCGATGCTAGCGCTATATGAAGTGAATAACCTTCGATATTGTTTTCATAAACATTATCAAAAATATCTTTTTGAGTTGATCTTTTTTAATACAAATCAATATATTAAGATATTGTACTTTGATTTTGTAAAAACTGTAGGGTTATGCGACATCGCGTTTAAACCTAAAAAAATCATACAACATTTTCAAGAAAACCCCATTCAAATGGCAGAAAAATTGTGGGCAAAACATCACCTTGCATTATTTTCTAAAGAGAACTCAGCACAAAGCATCCAATCAGCACATGATGCCATGCATACTATACTCATGCCCATGATCATGACAACAGCCCGATATAATCCTGTATTACGTGAAAGCATTCATACATTTAGACAATATCTTCAATATTTACTCACACAATATCAACAACATCTTGAGACGCATCCTTGACATCAACGGGTTTCATTCCTAGGTGCAGACTGCAGTATGCTCACATATGATGATCTGTCAATTCTGTAAGATAACTACTTTTAGATTAAATTTTATAGCTATCAAACAAAATTTTTTTAAATCTGATAACTAAAAAAATAATTAATATCAACTACTTATGAATATAATAAGCAAACTGAATCTTAAAAATAACCCTATGAAAAATATGGATTGGAACTATATCTTGAAAAAACTGTCCAACGTGATAGGCAGTCTTTTCCTTTTTCAATCATTCGATCAATGTGAAGTAGATGCTCCTATTATCTAGCTTACTTTATAAATTAACAAATCAGAGAGAGGATATTATGTGGCAAACACTAAAAGGAATAAGCTCAACACTAGCTTTTACCTCTGTTTACGGCTTTTCATCACCAAAGCCATCAGTTCAAAAAAAATCAAGTAATATAAAACATTTATCGACATCTACTCAAAGTAAATTAACGCCTAAAACGAAGCTAGGTATGCGCCAATTAACGCGTAAAGACATAAAGACAGCCGTCGATATGACCATTCAAAAACCTTTAAAAGCATCGTCTAGTGCTCAAGAATATACAAAAGAGGAGTTAGATCACCGAAATGATATAGCGAGCATGTTATCATCTGTTAGTTTAGTTGAAACACCTGTCAGTCCACCAGATTTAAGAAGCTCACTCAAATTAAGTGCGACTGATCATAAGATACAAAAAATTCAAATTCATGGATACTTTTCAGCATGGGCGTTTTATGACAACATTGATCATCACTTTCAACAAGGTGAAAAAATAAACAGTACACATAGCAAGGTTTATCCAGCACATTTCATCAAAAAACCAGCTAGTGAATCATGGGATACCCGAGTTATTATTAAAACAGATCCGCGTAACATATCTCGTAAAGATTATGCAGAACCAAGAGGAACAGAGTCAATTGAAATACTTGACTTTTTACAGAAAATGGACCATCCTAATCTAGTTACTTTTTATGCTTTATACATACAAAAACTGATTAATAATCAAGCGTTACGTTTTATCATTTTTGAATATATTGAAGGCCCTACTCTGAATAAAGTACTCTCTACATTAGATCGCAATACAACAATCAAAACGCAATATCTAGCTTATCTGTTATATCAAATCTTTAATATTCTTGATTTTTTGTATCAACATAAAATTCTGCATCAGGATTTACTACAGGCTCAAAACATTCTCTATTGCACAAAAACAAATCAATTCAAATTAATTGATTTTGGTCTCGCAAAAAAACATATAGACATCACGCCTCAATTTAATACAAAACACTTCTCTGACTTGAGCGATATCATGCATCAATGCTGTAACAGTTATCTATTAATAAGTGAAAAAATAATTGCGCAGCAAACTTATAATCAGTATTATATGGACGCCTTGTTGCAATATGGAGCGAACTCTAATCCTTCTCCCTATCCCTATCCTATCGCTTTATACAGCACTTTATTTTGGTGTTATTCTGTTAATCAGGAGATGTATCGGAAACGAGAGAATAAACCCCCTTTTCAAGATATTACAACGCAAACCAGCATAGAAGAAAAACAAAGATACTTTGAAAAAATCAAAGCAGCTATTCAGGCTAACTTACCGCCTTTATGTAACATGATTAGCTTCGATAACCTGTAATTTTTTCGATAAGAGGCTCTGTTTAAAATACTGTTTTATATATTGAGGCCTTTGCAATAAGACAACAAAGACTCATGATATGATCTTTTTTATTAAAATAGTTTAAAAAATAAAGTAATTTATGTATTGTTTGAATAAAAAAACACATAAATTATTCATTGAACTGCTTCTTGCAAAGGTCTCGTATTATATGACCTGTTAAACAATAAAGACATTCATTTTAACTTGCTAGAAAGCTACTTTATAACTGATTAAATCTTATCATATCAGATATCCTATACGGTTTGATTGGCTGCATACTCATCTATCTTTTAGAGATACATCATCGCTTACTTTTCAAATGAAGACACCTTCACTGATATTGATTTAACACGTCAATCTGTTTGAATGAATGAATCAATATGTTCTAAAATGGGGGATAAAATATCATGTGAACATTGCTGAAATAATTTCCAGTCTACTGAATTAAAATGAGGCCACAATAAAGCAGCATACGCATCATACTGTGTTTCTTTTTGAAATATCTGCTGCAAGTGACTAGAACAATGCGCAGTCTGCACTGCTTCTTGTACGCAAGCAAAAGCTGTATTCGGCAAAAAAGGTAAAGGTTGTGTTAAACCTTTCACATAAAAATGAATCAGAGTCTCTAATAATTGATAACTTGTCTCCGCAGATAACACAGGAATGGTATATTTTTCAATACCCGTCGTACTTTTTAAATAATAAAGATGTGTACTCTGTTTAAGTTGTTTTTCAGCGCATAATATTAAATGCTCTAAAATACCTTCTAATATCAATTTAGATTTATTTTTTGTCGGACGATATCGTAATAATCTATGATGATAACAACCAGCAATAGATCCTTTTAACGCATATCCTGAAAATGAAAGTTGAATTTTACTTGTACGAGATTGCATGGCTTGATAGGGTAATAAAGCCTCTAACAAAGGCGTGATGGTTTCCCATAATTTGACTAAATCAAATCGACCAAAATGCTGATGCGGTAAAATACCCATCGCTTTAATGCGACGAATGACTTTTTTCTTAAAACTCATTAAATCTGTTTGAATTAACCATTCGTCTAATATTTTTTGTTGGCATAGATATTGCCATAAAAAATCTAGCATAAACGGCTCATTATAATCTAGTGTTTTCTGAAAAGAAGAAAAAGAAAACCCTAATCGCATTTGAAAAAAATATTGCGCTGGATTTTTATAAAATCGAATGAAATCTTCCAGCATAATCACCGAACCTGAAACAAGTGGAGCTGTTTTTTCCTGAAAGCTGTCTGAAGAAACGATTTGTGTTGCGTTTATTTCATGTCTATTCCAATATTTTTCATAACTAAAATAAGCTGAATTCAATTCAAAATACCGCGGATCAAAAGGTTGCAAGGGATGCTCTTTGACTAATAATGCAGCTTGATTGGTTGTTTTATTTTTAAAATTACGATGGCAGTAAGCGATTAATTCAGAGACTAAGATAGAAGGTTCTCTGATAGAATTATCACGACGACTCCTACCTTGATAACTAATATAAAAATAATCTTTCGCAGCTAGTAAAGCTTCTAAAAATAAATAACGATCTTCTTCGCGTCGAGAACGATCACCTGCTCTTGGGTGTAAAGCCATCATATCAAAACTACTTTGAAGTGAAATGCGTGGATAAGCTGAATCATTCATACCTAACAAACAAATCACTTTAAAAGGAATGGATCGCATCGGCATAAAAGTAGAGATCGTTAATTTACCATTTAAAAAATACTGATGACTGATATTTTGATCTAAATAATGATTGAGCCATTCAATTAATATGGCCTGTGAAAAAGGAGTCTTCAATGCAGCACACTGTGTTTGTAGTAATAACTGATTTAAAGCGTCTCTAATACAATCCAGTGTTGTCTCTTCTTTTGAATCTGGCATAAAAAAATCGGCTAGCATTTGATGAATTAAGGCAATCCAATCTTCAATTGTTTTACTTTTCTCTAATGCCAGACTGAATTGATTAATCGCCTCAACAAATTCTATTAATAGACCAAAAGCATCAGCATTTAAACCAGAAACAGCAGTAAAAGGCAGTGTATTTTGATATAGTTCATCTGATTGATCAATCGCATAGCCTAATAACATGCGTTCCAATCCAAATAACCAAGTATTATTTTCAGAATCAGGAAAAGCAAGACGCTTTTGATGCGCAGTATTTAAACCCCAACGAATACCTGAATCGACAACCCATGTTTTTAAAATGTCAATTTGAGATAAGGTTAATTGATAACGTCTTGAAATGGCAGGGATGCTCAACCAATTCATGATTTCTTGAACAGTGCAACGTTTATTATTACACGTCAATAATTGCATACATACTTCAAGTAAAGGATTTTCTTGACGGATATTACAATCTGAAATTGAAAAAGGAATCCTATGTTCTTTTGAGCAACTAGAAAAAACCCCTTCAATTAAAGCGCGATATTCTTGCACATTAGGCGTCATAACAATGATATCTTTTGGTGTTAAATGTGCATGCTGATCAAATAATTTTAATAAATAATCATGCAATATTTCCACCTCACGTAAAGCATTATGACAACTCATGATTTGTATTGATTCATCCATTGGGTCACAATCAGCACGCTCATCTATTTCAAATGAGGCGTCATCATGCATCACATTTTCTGTTAAATGCAGAATATGTGATTGTACTGAAGATAATAGCGTGCTTGGATTGTCATGCTCCATGGGTGAGTCAATAAAACAATCATAATCAATCGGATTCAATTGATTAAATTGTGAAAAAAAATCTCGACCAGATCGTCCCATAGAAGCCAATAACGCATTGCCTTCTGACACATCAAATGCTTCAGAAAAATGCAATATAGATTCAGTTTTATCAGGCTTTATTTTTTCATTTTTCAAATCAAACCAATACGCTTGGCAAGGATTATAAGTAAAAAAAATCACATCAATATGTTGACTTAAAGCATGAAATAAGGAAAGCAAAATGGGAGGCAAAGTAGATATTCCAAAAACATATAAAACGGGTGGCAGTTGACTGTGAATTGCTTTATTTTTTACCGCCCATTGATTGAAAGTATTGCATAAAGAGTAGGTTAAATTACTACGATGCCATACAGATTGCTCTCTAGATTGGACTTTTTCTACTAATTTTTTCCACAATTTAGATTGCCATGGATGTATCTCTATTCTGTCCTTAGGTGATCGACCTTTCTCCCAATCTAAGATCCAATCAGGTCTATACACTAAATATTGATCAAAAACATCAGCAATTTTTTCTGCTAATTGAAATAAATGCAGATCAGAATATAGTTCATCAACAGCTAAGTGATCTAAATAATGCTTTAAGACCTCATAATCAGGATCAAGATGAGGATCAAGTAATAATTCAGATAAGATCTGCATAATTAACCAGGTCATATTGTCTTTACTAAAGACAGATTGATCAGGCACATTGGATAAAAAAGTTTGGTATAAAGTCCAAGCAAATGATGAGGGCATTGGAAAATGAAGCCCAGAAGCAATCCCTTGATCCAAAGCGATATGCTGTTTTAACCAATGCGCCATGCCTGGATTTTGCACTAAAATAGTTTCTTTTTGAAAAGGATGGCTTGGTTTTCTACAAGACATAGCCAATAACAATTGATTTTTTAGTTCAGTTAAAGCATTCGATTGATATCGTATTAACATGAACATCACGCTCAATGGACGATGAAAGGCAAGGTATAGCTTATGATCTCCTGTAATAGATCAAAGCAAATCTTTTCAAAATGATGATAAACATTTATAATAGGCTGAAATATCAACCATGAGCTCTTATATTAACATATTTCAAAGGTTATTCTCCACTCAAGCACGCAAAAGATACTCATTCATGTGTGTTTTATTTTCAATACTGCGACTATCAATATCACTAGGAAAATTATGACACCTAAACTCATTGCAGCCAGCATTCTATCTGCAAATTTTGCTCATCTGGGCAACGACATCAAAACTGTTTTAGAAGCAGGGGCTGATTTAATTCATTTTGATGTAATGGATAATCATTATGTCCCTAATTTATCATTTGGACCGATGGTTCTCAAATCACTCAAAAAAGAAGGCATTAAAGCGCCATTTGATGTTCATTTAATGGTAAAACCTGTCAGTCAACTCATCGAACAATTTATTTTATCAGGCGCTGATTACATCACCTTTCATCCTGAAGCAAGCGAACATATCGATCGAGATTTGCAAATGATAAAAAAAGCAGGCTGTCGTGCTGGATTAGCTTTTAATCCAGCGACTCCTCTGCATTATTTAGATTACTTGATCGATCAGATTGACTTAATTTTGATTATGTCAGTCAATCCTGGCTTTGGCGGTCAGCAATTTATTCCCACAGCCTTGGATAAATTAGCACAAGCAAAACAAAGAATAAATGCCAGTGGACGCCCTATTTTATTAGAAATAGATGGAGGAGTCTGCTTAGATAATATCTCAGATATCGCTCAAGCTGGAGCGAATGTTTTTGTAGCAGGATCCGCTATTTTTAATACAACCTCCTATCAAGACGTTATTTCAAACATGCGAAAAAAAATAAATCAATAGCTTTTATAAAATAATGTTTTCTAAACGGATTATAAATTTATATACAAGGCATTATGATTTATGGCATGATATTAAAAAGAACTGACGAGGTCATGGTATAATGTCCAATATTATTGATTTGCAAGCAACACGGCAATTTAAAATCAGGCAATTTGATCATTTTATTGAAGAAAATTTATATCATCCAAACCCACTCATTGAAGCAATTTGGAAAAATTTATCACGAGAAACGATGAAAAAATATCCAGGCATTCCACAACCTGGCCCATTAGAACTACAGCTAAAAAATAAATTATCCATTCAAGATCAAGACATTTTATCTCAAAATATTTCTGATTATATTGAAAATTATATTCAAAAGATCCGTAAAATCATGCTAGAGATGATGAGTGATATTATCTTATTACAACGTGAGATTGCAGAGCAACATGTCCTATCTGAATCATAACAACGGCTAGACAAGATCAGCCCTATCTTTGTTTCATCTTATTTTTTACAGCATAGACGGAAAGTATGACCCTTAAAAAAGACAAAATTAAAAAATAAACTGTATATTACTTATATTTTCATACTATACTTTTTAAATAGAAAGGAGACTGTTATTCACATGCCATGCTCAATACACGCCATCACTAAACACCTGTACAGATTGTCGCTAATTATCCCATGATTTCCGTGCTATATGCGCCACTGCCTATTTAAAACAATATTTTTTTAAAAAAACATTGCAAGACTTGAAAACACTCGTTAATGTAACTTTAACCTAACACAATATAGGATAATCTTTTGCAGAGTTACTTCATTGGATCACTAATTGGCATTTTGATCTTACTCATTTTACTGTCAGCTTTTTTTTCAAGCGCTGAAACTAGTTTTATGTCTATAAATCGATATCGATTAAAACATAAAGCACTGGCAGGAGATAAAAAAGCAAATCTTGTTTTAACGCTTTTAAATCAAATGGACAGCCTTTTAAGTACTATTTTATTAGGCAATAATTTTGTCAATCTATTAGCTTCTTCCTTAGCTACCACTTTAGCCTTACAAGCTTTTGGAGAGTCCGGTTTAATCATTGCTATTTTTATATTAACGGTCATTATTCTGATTTTTGGGGAAATTACGCCTAAAATGATTGCGACCATACATTCTGAAAAAATTGCATTAAACACGGCTTGGATTTTACAAAAACTGATTATTTTACTCACACCTTTCACGGCCAGCATTAATAAAGTATCGATTTGTTTACTGAGATTATTCAAAATAAAACATTATACGCAAAGCCATGACCATCTCAACGCACAAGAATTAAAAACATTAGTCAGTGAATCTGGTAATTTATTACCTAAAAAAAGACAAGGCATGCTATTAGGCGTTCTAGATTTAGAATTTGTCGATGTTGAAGATATCATGATACCCAGAACAGATATCATTGCTATCAATTTAAATGATCCAATAGCACTCATTAAAACGCAATTTCAAAACATTCAATATACACGATTGCCTATTTATTCTGAAGATACGAATAATATCTTAGGTTTTATTCATATGAGAGATATCAGCCAATTTTTAGTAAAAGATACATTAACTAAAGAAAACTTGATAAAAATCATGAATCCAGCCTATTATATTCCTGAAGGAACGCCTTTACATACCCAACTATATAACTTTCAACATGAAAAATGCCGCATTGCTTTTATCGTTGATGAATATGGCGATATTCAAGGTTTAATTACATTAGAAGATATTTTAGAAGAAATTGTAGGTAAATTTACAACCGATGCCGAAGATTTTAGAAAAGAAATCATTGCTAAAAAAGATGGTAGCTTTATTGTTCCTGGTAATACGAATATTCGAGACATTAATAAAAAATTAGGCTGGACATTACCTTTAGATGGGCCTAATACATTAAACGGATTAATCATTGAACGTTTAGAATCTATTCCAGATGGCCGTTTATGCTTATTGATCAATCAATATTGTTTAGAAATTTTAACGTTATCTGGCAATACAGTCAATTCCGTCAAAATCACCATTCATACGCCTAAATCAACACCTGGAATACAATGAAATTGAATTATTTTTGCATACCTCTTGATGATCATGATGCTACAGCATAGTCAATCTCATCAAACGAATAGCAGTATTCTACTCAATCATACATTATGTGATCCCTATATGATAAAACAATACTGGAAATATTGTATTAACTGGTTTACAAAACGACCTAAAATCAAAGTTCAGTCTCGGATCATTGAAAGGGTATACACGGTATCACTCTGCGAAAAAAAAGAAATAGAATGCAGATGACATCGTCATCATGCAACAAGCACTGGCTTTCACTTGCACATCATTCTGTTCAGTCTAATCGAATCCAGCATCCCTCAAAAGCATCATGAACCTGAGCTGCATGACTGACTGTTGCTTTATAAAGTATCGACTCATTGATCTTGATCAATATCTTCATTCCAATACGTTTCTAGTATATAATGAACAACAGTTAATCATCATAATCAATAAATTACCAGCCAGTATTTTTTAAATTGAAAAAAAAATACACCTTTTACCTTATTCCATGGGAGTTGATTGATGTTAAAGAATTACCATCGTCATGTCTTAGAGCGCAGCGAAATAGGTGCAGCTCCACAACCTTTAAATGCAGAACAAACCAATGAATTGATTGAGCTGCTTAAAAATCCACCACAAGATCAGCACACCTTATTAATTGACCTGATCATAAATCGCATTCCACCCGGCGTTGATGAAGCTGCCTATATTAAAGCTGCTTTTTTAACTGATTTAATTAAAAATAAAACACATTCGCCTTTAATTACACCTGAAAAAGCCATTCAAATTCTGGGTATGATGCAAGGTGGCTACAATATTTCAATATTAGTTCAATTATTAGATCATCCAACATTAGCACCTTTAGCCACTGAAGAATTGAAACATACTTTATTAATTTATGAAGCTTTTCATGATATTGCAGAACGTGCCGATGCAGGTAATCTTTATGCACAAAGCGTACTAAAATCCTGGGCTGATGCAGAATGGTTTTCCAGTAAACCCGCTTTACCTGAAATATTAACCATCACGGTTTTTAAAGTTCCCGGTGAAACGAATACAGATGATTTGTCACCAGCACCTGATGCATGGAGTCGACCTGATATTCCATTACATGCTTTATCGATGTATAAGAAACCAAGAGAAGGTGTGACAGACCCCATTGCAAGCATTCAAAAATTAAAAGAAAAAAAACATCCAGTTGCCTTAGTAGGTGATGTGCTAGGCACCGGCTCTTCTAGAAAATCAGCTAGTAATTCTGTATTATGGTGGACTGGGCACGATAAACCTGGTATTCCCAATAAACGAACAGGAGGCATCTGTCTTGCTGGGAAAATTGCGCCAATTTTTTTTAATACTCTAGAAGATTCTGGAGCCCTTCCGATAGAATGTGATGTTAGCACATTAGAAACAGGACAAGTCATCGATATTTCACCTTATACTGGTGAAATTTTTGAACATAATACAAAAAAATGCATCACAACCTTCCAATTAAAAAGCCAAGTGTTACTTGATGAGGTGAGAGCTGGCGGCAGGATTAATTTAATTATTGGCCGTAGTTTAACACAAAAAGCAAGAGAAAAACTCAATTTACCAGCCACGAAAGCTTTTCAATTACCTGAACCCATTCAACAATGTTCAAAAGGTTTTACCTTAGCTCAAAAAATCGTAGGCCTTGCTTGTAATCAACCTGGCATTAGGCCTGGCGAATACTGTGAACCTAAAATGACCACTGTCGGCTCGCAAGATACGACAGGACCTATGACAAGAGATGAGTTAAAAGATTTAGCCTGTTTAGGTTTTTCAGCTGATTTAGTGCTACAAACTTTTTGTCATACGGCCGCTTATCCAAAACCAATTGATATCGACATGCAACATACACTGCCTGATTTCATCATGAATCGAGGCGGCATCTCACTCAAACCAAACGATGGTATTATTCATAGCTGGTTGAATCGAATGCTATTACCTGATACGGTGGGCACAGGCGCTGATTCACATACGCGTTTTCCGATTGGTATTTCTTTTCCTGCTGGATCAGGATTAGTAGCTTTTGCAGCTGCTACCGGTATTATTCCATTAGATATGCCGGAATCCGTTTTAGTTCGCTTTTCAGGGAAAATGAAACCTGGCATTACTTTGCGCGACTTAGTGCATGCTATTCCTTATTTTGCTCTGCAAAAAGGTCTGTTGACACTTGAGAAAAAAGGTAAAATAAATGTTTTTTCAGGCAGAATTTTAGAGATTCAAGGATTAGAAGATTTAACGGTTGAACAAGCTTTTGAATTATCTGATGCCTCGGCTGAACGATCTTGTACAGGTTGCACCATTCGTTTATCAAGACAATCCATTCAAGCCTATCTGAATTCTAATATTACCTTGCTCAAATGGATGATTCAACAAGGCTATGGAGAAATAAGAAGCATTGAACGTCGCATTCAAAAAATGGAAGCTTGGATTGAAGAACCGACTTTACTAGAAGCTGATGATGACGCGGAATATCATACTATTTTAGATATTGACATCAATCAAATTTCAGAGCCGATTTTATGTGTACCCAATGATCCAGATAATGCAAAAAAACTGAGTGAAGTGTCAGGCCAAACAATTGATGAAGTTTTTTTAGGTTCCTGCATGACGAATATTGGTCATTTCAGAGCTGCAGGTAAGCTGTTAGAACAGGCTACCGATCCGTTAAAAACAAAATTTTGGATTGCCCCCCCCACCAAAATGGATAAACAACAACTCATTGACGAAGGATATTATGCTATTTATGAAAAAGCTGGGGTACGCCTAGAAATACCAGGATGCTCACTATGCATGGGAAATCAAGCACGTGTCAATGACGGTGCAACCGTGCTCTCTACTTCCACTCGAAACTTCCCTAATAGACTCGGAGACCAAGCAAATGTCTATTTATGCTCTGCAGAATTAGCAGCAGTTGGCGCCATTCTCGGTTATATTCCAACGACTGAAGAATATCAACAGTATGCACAAACAATCAATACCATGTCAGCCGATATTTATCGATATCTTAATTTTGACACCATGAAAACTTTTCAAGAGGCTGCAAGCCAAGTGATTATTCGAAGCACATAAATATAATATAACCACTTGAATCGCATACGCTGAATCAAGTGGTGTCAATAATCTTTAGGATAAACTTTTAGAGATAATTTCAAATACATCTACTGATATATTTTTTTCCGCAAGAATCTGCTCTAATACGTTCTTCATCCCGACTTGATACAAAGCATCATATCGTTTCCATTGCGTTAAAGGAGAAAGCAAAGCAGCTGACATTCTTGGATTGATTGAGTCTAATTTAAGAATAGTATCCAATAAAAAAGCATATCCTGACCTATCAAGCGCATGAAATTGTACAACATTTGTTCGGCAAAAAGAACCAATCACTGATCGTACTTTATTAGGATTAGTCAAAGAAAAAGCGTCATGTTTCATGAGTTCTAGAATATGTTTTAATGCTGTTTTTTCATCACTGGCTTGCACTGAAAACCAGTAATTCATTAAGTTACTTTGATTAGACCATTGCGTATTTAATTCACATAACATGGACTGCCGCATAACGCTAGCTGTTGGATGTTCAGATTGTATTAAGCCATTTAATCCAGCTAAGGTATCTGTCAAATTATTGGAATGAACACATTGTTGCTTCGCAAGTTGCACACTTTCTTCACTCTGTAATGCCATGATATAACTCAAACATGTGTTTTTAAAAGATCGTTCTCCAATATCTTCTGCTATAGGGTAATAAGGCGTTATTTTATTCAAAAGCTGATATTTTTCATACCAAATATCAACTAATGTCGTCGCTAAATGTTGCTTAACCGCTTTTCTTGCTGCATACAAATGATGAATATGTAATGCTGGCAAATTAGATCCGAGATAAGTAAAAGTAGGTAATGCAAATAGTTCACTTAAAAAAGCCCAGTTTAAATGATTATCTTGCGTTAATAATGCTCGAAATAATACCTCTAACTGCGCATCTATCTGAATTGTTTGATTAGATTGAATGTGCTCATATATTTCATGAATAATACTAACGAGTAAACGCTGCATAGACTCCCAACGATTAAATTCGTTTGTATCATATTGTATTAAAGAGATTAACTCAGCTCGAGTATACGAAAACCGCATGGTGATAGGTGCTGAAAAATCTCGCATCAGAGACGGAATAGGTTTGGATGAAATATTCTCAAAAATAAGCACATGTTGAGATTTTTTCATTAAAACAACGGTTTCTGTTTCACCCGATTCAGTGACTGGTAATAATTGATTATCAGCACCTAATAATCCTAACTTAATTGGAATAACAAAAGGTAATTTATCTATTTGCCCAGGCGTCGGAGGACAATATTGTTTTAAGTGTAACCGATAGACGGCTTCTGATTTATCATACTCACCTATTCCTTGTACTACAGGTGTACCAGCCTGCCAATACCAACGTTTAAATTGTATTAAATCTAACTGACTCACTGATTCTAGTGCTGCCACAAAATCATCACAAGTGACCGCTTCTCCATCATGCCGATCAAAATATAAATCACAGCCTTTTCGAAATAAATCTGGGCCTAAAATATGGGATAACATACGAATAACTTCTGCTCCTTTTTCGTATATTGTACTCGTATAAAAGTTAGAAATTTCGATAAATTTTTCAGGTCTAACAGGGTGAGCCATCGGCCCTAAGTCTTCCAAAAACTGCACAGTTCGTAATTGATTTACGTCTTGAATCCGCTGCACTGTTGATGCGTTCATATCTGCACTAAAACTCTGATCACGGAAAACAGTAAAGCCTTCTTTTAAACTTAATTGAAACCAATCACGACATGTGACGCGATTACCGGACCAATTATGAAAATATTCATGCCCTACAATACTTTCTATCCTTTGAAAAACTGAATCTGTTGCTGTATTTGAGTCACCTAAAATACAAGATGCATTAAAAATATTTAATCCTTTATTTTCCATAGCACCCATATTAAAAGCATCAATTGCCACGATCATAAAAATATCTAAATCATATTCTCGACCATATTTTTCTTCATCCCATTGCATAGCTCGTTTTAATGCATCCATGGCATAATCACATTCTTTAATGTAAGCTGGCTCTGTAAATATTTTAAGCAGCACAGTCCGTTTACTTTTCGTGATAAAGGCATCTTCATGACACATTAAATTGCCTGCAACAATTGCAAATAAATAAGAAGGTTTTGGAAAAGGGTCTTCCCATGTTGCTGTATGCCGGCCATCTGGCAAAGTAGCGCTATCGACTAAGTTACCATTCGAGAGTAAAATAGGATACTGCGTCTGATTAGCAATCAATGTGGTCGTAAAAACAGCCATTACATCTGGTCGATCTAAATAGTAAGTAATCCGACGAAATCCTTCAGCTTCACATTGCGTACAATAAATACCATTCGACTGATATAAACCTTCTAGCGTTGTATTTTCATGCGGCGCTAATTCAGTCACAATCGTGATATAAAATTGTTTTTCAGTAGGCTGAATTTTCAGTTTATCAGCTATTTCCTCATATTCTGTGTCTGATAAAATCTCATGATTGATCCTCACTGATTTTAAGATCAAATCTTTACCATCTAAAATTAAAACCGGCAGTGTAGTGATGGGCTTAAATTCATTCAATACAATATGAAGTGTTGAGGTTACTTGCGTATGCTTTTGATTTAAATCAAATACTAAATCTGTTTTTTTAATCCAATAAGCTGGTTGCTGATAATCTTTTAAATAAATCATCTTCGATGTCGCATCCATTATTCAGAACCCTCTCTATTGAAACGAAATATGATAACCTGAAAATTTTCTAATATTCAAGACACCGGTATCTAACATTAAATACTGCCCTTTAATGCCAATTAATCGACCAGAAATAATGCTGGTTTTATCAAAATTACAAGATTGAATCATTTCAGGATAGCGCTGAACAGGATAGATCATACAGCATTCAGATTCATCGTGTAAAAACTTGATTGACTGTGTTCCATATGTTTCTTGATACATTTCAATATCGGTTTGAAATTTTTGCCATAATTGATCTCGAATATCTGTTAAAACAACCGAATCAGGCATTCCTTTTAACATTTTTTTCCATTGTGTTCGATCGCTTAATACTTGACGAAACAAAACTTCCATGACACCTGATAAATAACGAGTTGCAACACGCACAATGGGTAATGCTTGCGAAGCCCCTTGATCTATCCAACGTGTTGGTATTTGTGAAGCTCTTGTAATACCCACTTTAACACCAGAACTATTGGCAAGATATACGATATGAGATGTCATACAAAATGACTCTCCCCATGCTGGTTCACGACATGTTCCTTGATTATAATGACATAATTCTGGTTTCATAATACATAAATCACATTGCGCTAATTTAGCAAAACAAGGATAACAATAGCCTTGATTAAAGCTTTTTTTAGTTGTACGACGACAATGAATACAAGTGATCGATTTTAAAAAAGTCAATTGAATTGAACTGTCTATTAAGTCATTCAAGGCAATACGCTGTTCTCCAATTAATAATGTATATTGAACACATTGGTGACTATCTAAAGAAACTTGTAATTTTCTTAATAAACCTTCAATCATACCAATACCTTAAGACGATACAGTGTTAACCTTCAATAATCAATACGACGAGATTCGTCAAGAATACACTGGAGACATTTCTTGATATCAGTTCATATTGAAACTCTAAACAGGGATGTTTTTATATCACTGATAAATATATATTTTTTTAATCTATCTCATTTTGAATTCTTTCTATTATACGTCATCAAAAAGAAAAATTAATGCAATTTTTAATCTTATTTATTCTTCAAACAGATTAGTAATAAGTTACTTAAACAAGCAACGAATCTACAGTGATATGATATCATCATTGAACAATTATATAAGGAACTCTCTTATGAAAGCTGTCTTTTATCTGCTTTTTTTTATCTTTTCATCTCATACGATGAGTTTTGCTATGCTACAACTCAATACATTCATTCAAGAATATGACAAAATAATATCGGCACAATGTTTGCTACCAAGCATAAAGCAACTATTGAACACATTGCACTCAAATATTCCCCAAACACTGGATCAAACAGATCAAGGCTGTTTCGATGATACTTTATCCATCACAAATTGGGACAAAATAACAGAAGAAATCAAAACCTCAAAAAAAAGCTTAATACAATTAAAAATTAGCTTAGATATACTGGCAAAAGAACTAGAAAAAACAGAGCTACCTTTATTTGTCTCATCAGAACCAGCTATTCATTTTACTACTGATTTACCTTTCTTGAATTGGGAGATGATCTATAAAGATTATCAGCAAGAAGCTACACAGTTTCTAAAAGATTTAAATCAAACTTTAGCACCCAAAATACAACAGGTGCTAACAGATTTTATAAAAAATGAAAAAATATTCCGTGAAAGCCAGGATGTCAAATCAGACAAGGCTTTGAATACCCGAATACTACAAATCTTATTTAACTTACATAAGCATATAGAACAACTTACATCAAATCATTATTATCTTGCTTGGCAAGTTTATTGCTATGAATTAGTGATCATCAAGATGATATTAGAAAACAAACAAAATATTATAGAAACAAAAATACAGCAACAAGAGATCATGACCTTCATTCTAAAAACTATCTTTTATGATTATACACAGCCTGTTTTTGATATAACGCGATAATTCATTGGCATCCAACGCATGAGTTGATCCTCCATAATAACGATTCATATCATAATTGAATTAAAATAGATATCATGAAAAAACACATTCACGAAATCACGAATCATCACTTTTTATGATATATTCAACAGTAACCTGAATGCCTGAATAGGCATCAGGAAATCACTTCAAACTTTTCAAATTAGAAGAAAATATCATTTTATACAATGAAGCAATATGCCTTCATATTTGAACTATGTGTCTATTACACCATCACCAAAAGCATGCTGAATGATATCATCTCTTGATTTTTTATATTCAATGTTTATTCAGAACTGTCGATAGAAGACTATAGATCACTTAGTATCGCCATCTATATTGATGCTTGTATTTTTTAAAGACGTCTGCTGTAATGAATATTTCATCAAAATCAAATGACTTATTTTACAAGCATTTGAAAAGGAGTAAAAAGATGAAACAATATAATTGTGTACTGCCTTATTTTTACAGATTTATTCTTTCCATTAAGCTTCCAAATAATACATTAAAATATATTGAAAATATCTTATTTTTGAGAAACTTAAACAAGAGAATATCCTATATTTTAATAGAAAATAATGCATCTCTTTACATCATCAATATGGCAAGAGATCGTTTGATATGCTTTTAAAAAAAATAACTTCAATCGTTTATTTGAAACAGCAGTCACTGTGACGACCAATAAAACATTGTCTCTATTTTATAAAAAAAATGAATTCAAAATTTCCCTTACTTACTTATCAATGAGCATATATTTATAATCAATCATTAAAATACCGTCTAATAAAGGAGTATGCAGTATGGACAGTAAAATAAAGAATTTTTTTGTCATTATTTTCTTTGTATTTGTCAGCATGATGAGCATGGCTAATATGATGTTAGATACTTTGATTCAAGAATCCAGATCAATTGAACAAATACCATATCAATATTTAGAAAAAGTTCATGCACAACCTAAAGACAAAAAATTACATTTCTTCTGTCTTTTATCTGCGTTTGACATGAAAAAAATGACTCCGGCTAAAAAAAATCACATTCCAACGGATTAGCACGAGCCAAAAACATTAAAGAAGAGCTCATCCAACTTAAACAGGAATTTTCCCTCTTTCAAAAAAAAGAGTTACACAAAGAGGACTACTT
This sequence comes from Endozoicomonadaceae bacterium, assembly GCA_015163815.1. Taxonomy (GTDB): domain Bacteria; phylum Pseudomonadota; class Gammaproteobacteria; order Pseudomonadales; family Endozoicomonadaceae; genus JAAOIJ01. The sequence continues at coordinate 2,906 of JAAOIJ010000049.1, read as the reverse complement.
ATTTTTTAACTTTTCTTACGCTAGTATAAAAGCAGGTTTTGATATTTTTTCTTTGATTAAAAAGACCGAAAAAATTTCAATGGATAGGATAGCATATCACATACTGCAAATCAACTAGTGAATCAGCTTTTTAAAAGATTTGATTCAGAGTATCAGTATACTATAACTCAGTTTCTGAGTACATTATATGATTTGAAACCATTTATTCTTCAGCCAAAAAATCCTAACAGTGTTTATTTTCAACATGATAAACATAAAAAAAGCACAGTATTCCATCTTACTCAAGATAGCTTGGACGAAAATATCATCACGGCTGCTATCATGTCTCATGTCTTCAAAAATAAAACTGCAGATAGAAAAATTCTCTTTTATACAATTTATGGAAATATGTTCTCATTATACTCAACATTTAGAGCACATACAACAAGAGTGGATAAACGATTCAGAAGCACTTGATACCATTCAGAACTTGATCAATATTGTGGAAAGATTTAAAAATATTCTCGAAAAAAGACATCAATTTCACACAGATTTTCCTTGCTTATTATCAGCTTACTGCCTTCAAGTCATACAGGATAATGTCTCTAATTATATTCCATGTCAAGGTAATAATAGACCCAATACAACATTACAAGTAAATTCAACTATGCAACAATTATTTCCATATCAACTGAGCCATCATATTAAATTAATCCTTTAATATGATATCAATACTATCACTTGATATTCAATAAACGGAAGCATCGTGAGTCAGATTGGAAAATATGATTTATTCAGTATTTTCAAAAAAAAAGATAAGCTGAGCTGTTTGCTTAAAACAGCTCACAAATCAAGATATTTCAATGCTGCATAGACATCAATTCAAATTGTAATAATAGCACATTCAAAATGAAATGCTTCATGATGTTATCGCAGCAAGTCAACTCTATTGATACATACCTTCTCACGCGTAAAACGAAACAGTCAGACCTTGTCTATAGCCTACCTTTTTAAGTATGAAGTGCAACAGTAAGGCATTTTCTATAGCCAAAAAAAGCAGTCAAATGCTAATCATTCATGTCACTTCTTTTTATCAACAAAAAAAGAAGGAGAATGACATAGCTTATCAACACTTGACTGCAGAAGAAAGGTCTAAAATTGACATCTTATTGTCAAAATATTATGCATTATGAATGCAATAGAAAAAATATTGAAAAAATCTCTTGCTGCGATATCAAGAGAGATTCTGAGCCATACGAAAGGAACAACTATTGTGATCAACAAGCTCATCAATTAGCGAAAGAAAGGCGATTAAAAAACTTGATAAAATACGCTCTAATATGATGGGTAGTATTGATATTTTTATCAAAAAAAATAAATGCTTGATCAACTTTTAAGGCAATTGATATGCAATAATAGATAGATTAGTCATGAAACGATGGATCAATCCATCATTGCCTGCCAAATAAAAACAACATTTATGACTATAGAAGACTGTGAAATTTTAGCGATTCAAAAAGCACGCAATAACAGACTTAGAAACTTGTTAAACTATCGCAAACTTCATACAGTGATGCGAGAATAGAAAAATATTTAGGTGTTAATCTGTATGATTAAAGAAGGCTTTTTTAGTGTAAAATCTATTAAAATAGAACAACATAATCAAAACTGAATTCAAAAATCAACATCTATTTTATCTATAAAAATAAATTGAAGCATTATTATTCAATAATATTGAACTTTTCTCATGATGCAGCGTCTTATAAGCTATATGATTATAAAATTATTTATGCTATCACGCTAACCATCAATTAAATGAGGATCTTATCATGGAAAAAAGTGTTTCAAATCAATTATTTTATGACAACACAGAATCGATCCAAACTTCCGACCCTTCACCTGCCAAAGTATTTTACAGAAATATGTCACCTATAGATGCTGAGAAAACCAATTTTATGGATTGCATGGAAGAAACAGAATCAAAGTAAAACCGAAACGTAAACGTAAACTTAGCGAAGACAGTGATAGCAGTCATGATGAAGACAAACTTTCTGTTTGTCGACATTTTGATATCAGTTATTATCATGATATGTGTAATGAAACACAAATAGAACATGATTGGCTAGAAATCACAAAATCACTAGAAGCAGTAAAAACAATCAATTTCCCTTTATATGGTATACCCTCTAAAAAGCCAAAGCTTAATAGAACTCATAATGAAGAGTCACAAATACTTCAAAGTACATCAAAATCTACAGATTATCTTCAAGACATAATTGAAAAACTCTCTGTTTTATCAAGTCAAAACAGGCAAGAATTAGAAAAAGCATTATCTTCATATGATCTTACCATGAAGACATTCGTTAAAAATATACACCAAATGATCTTCAACTTAAATCGCCTAAATTGCTTGCAATCTAATATAGGCTTAAGTACAAGTACAAACACACATATGACGGAAAATCAAACATTAATCAATGTATTCGATGAAATGTCGCTTGTCGCGCTTTAAATTCAAGAAAATATAGGCTAAGCTGTTTGCTTCAAATAGCTTATAATCGATTGAATCGATGGACCTATAAAAACATATGGCATCATTTTTTTTAACGTTCAAAAATAAACAAATCAAAATTGTATTTTTATAAATAGCACTTATGTTCAAGTTCATCAGCATGTAACTGGTTCTAATAAAGAAGACAAAAGAGCAATAGGAAAATCTAGATGAGGCAATACAACAAAAATTCATAGGCTAGCTAATGGAAATGAGCATCCGATTGACCTTGAAATCATTGGAGGTGAAGTTCATGATTCAAAAATGACCTATAGCCTGATACTAAAAATAAAAAAGCTGGCTATTTTATAGTATATAAAAGATATGAAGCTGTTACCCCAAAACGATCGAACACGAAAAAACCTGCTATTCATTT
>JAAOIJ010000048.1 GCA_015163815.1 Endozoicomonadaceae bacterium | reverse complement strand
ACTATTTTTTCATCAGATTAATCATGAATATGCTGCAACATTAACAAGGAAACCATCAGTCTAATTGACTTTCTAGGACGACCTCTCGTTTCTGAATAATAGACTCAAAATGTTTCTTCAAATACTGTCCAAGGAATGAGTTCATGATCATGATCAAGATCAAGATCAAGTAGATTGCTCAATTTATTTTGAAATAAATTTGTTTGTCGTGTCTGTGTGTCTTTTTCTTTCATTTTTTTCCCAGATTTTATATCAGTAACAACCAATAACTGGGAAATCTTATACCACAAATTAACATATAATTCATTGAATTATATAATACTTATTTCTTTTTCAGGATCGACTATATATTGTTATAAAGAGCGGGATGGCGTAGATTTCATGCTATTCGTTCTCGTTCTCTTTCTAAAAATTTTTTGTTTAAAATTGCTCAATCTCTTTTTTAATTTCTCAGTATTTGACATTGCCTCTGGCCTGAAAACTATATCATCATATAGATGATCACTGGTTCCGCTATCGTTTGAATGATAAGACATATCCTCGTAGTTTTTTGCTTTTGATGCAGATGAAGAATCATAAAGATCGTCTAAAAAGAAGTCTGCATCGCACTCATTATCTGAACAGTTAGAGTTTTGACCATAGTCCATATCTACATATGTATCTTCTTCCTTTAGTTGAACGTTTTTTTGAATGGGAGTAGACAGGGGACCTGTAGTATGTGACGCTTGTTCACTGTTTTCTTTTAATTCATCACCAGCGTCATCGCTTTTGCTGTCTACTGCAGCAGTAGTGTCTTTATCTTCATCATCAGACCTATTCGAATGCTGAGAATCCGAATTTCCAGAAGACATGATTCTATTGTCTAATTGTAAAGCATCTTGAGTTTTCTTCCCCTCGGTTAAGAACTCATTAACTCTATCCTTTGTTAGAGCATCCGATTCCTTATCACCTTGCTTCTGATTAAAATCTTCAGAGTTACTTGAACTTGAATATAAATATAGGCACCATGCACTCATAGTTGAAACTAATCCAGCGACTAATTTCATTGGAGTGTAAAGTGTTTTTTCAGGATATAAATAAAAAGAAGCTGCTTGTGCGACTCCCACGCTTACCGTACTACCTATACATTGTGCTCCATATTTTATAAAATCAGGAACTGTAAAAGACAGTTTTTTTTCAAGTTTCGAAATAAGCCAATTTAATCCGCTATACCCAACAGTACTACTAATAATTAATTTTATAATTTCCAGCGCATTATCATTAATCATAAGCTGACAACACAAAGAAGAGCTGGTTATATGTAAAAAATTTTCAAATAATGGATTATTTTTAAATAATGGATTATTTGTTATAACTTCTGGTCGAATATAAGAAGCGCCATATTCTAAAATTAATTTAGATAAAACAAAAGCACCTACGCCGGATAAGATTAAAGGAATAGATAATGAGTCTGTTAAATCGTTTGAAAAGATTAAAACTACTGCATTAACCGTCATACTTTGTACTATATCACTTGCAAGAGAATGTTTGTCATTGCCAGAATATACATTAAATCCTTGAAAAAAAAAAACTAAAAATACAATGAAACGATTAACATGCATATTATACGACATAAGATATATACCATGGAAGTATATTTGAATAATTATTAAAATTAATTGTACATTATTGGAAATATAAAGTCAAATCTATAATGGATGCTGAAGATATTCTTTGTTTTGAAAAAATAATTTAAACGACTTGGTCATAATTATTGATGTGAAAAAACTCAGGCACAATAAAAGCCATGCTATCCAAATAAGCAATTATCGTAATTGATACTCAACTCTGTGGTGTGATCCTTGTTTACTATGTCATAAAAAATAATAAATGTTTCATAGTCAATTCTAAAAAAGATAACGAAAATTTAGCGATTCAAAAAGCACTCAATAATAGACCTCGAAAAGTGTTAAACTATCGAACACCTAACGACGTTATGCTAGGAATAGAAAAACCTTTAGGTGTTGCACTTCATGATTGAATGGGCCCTTTAAAACAATAAATTTTTTGATAAAGTTTGTAAAATAAATTGCTGTACTTGATCTGAGAAGAAAAACGCAATTAAACCTCCTAGTGCTAAAAAAGGACCAAAAGGAATGGCTGTTTTTCGACTTCGATTAAAAAACAGCATTAAACTAATACCCCATATACTACCCAGCAAAGAGGCAATGCTAATGATGAGCAAGATAGATTCCCATCCACACCAAGCACCTAATGCCGCTGCAAGTTTAAAGTCACCATACCCCATACCTTCTTGACGCGTTAAGCATTTAAAAATCCAATAAACTGCCCATAAGACAAAATAACCCAAGACAGCGCCATAAATAGCATCATGAGCAGATAAGGTTTTCGACTGTATACTGAACAATAAGCCAACCCATAATAAAGGTTGTGTTATTAAATCAGGCAAAAGGTGTGTTTTGATGTCAATACACGTTAAAGCCATTAAGCTCCACATGAAATATAAAACAGCTAATAACATAAAAGAGCAGCCATAGTAATAAGCTGCTACAGCACTCATGACGGCAGATAATAATTCAATTAAGGGATACTGTATACTCACTGATTGTCGACAAAACCCACACTTTCCTTTTAACAGAATATAACTCAATAGCGGTATATTTTGCCACCATATCAATGGTTTATTACATGCAGGGCAGTGAGAATAGGGCAATAAAAGATTGAATTTTTGATCGTTAGGATTCAAAATCATTTGCGGTAATCGATAAATGATGACATTTAAAAAACTACCAACAATTAAGCCAATGATACCGACTAACAAAGAAAATATAGCAATATCTTCGCATAATATATCAAACATGGTATTATTCAGTCAGAATGGATCTGCTGCCTCTCAATATGCATTATTCAAGCCAGATTACATTTTCAATAGAGTATGACATAAAATAACATCAATCAAGACTTTAAATTAAAATAATAGACATCATTTTAGTTTCTTTTTTAGATCAACCCTCTTATAATTTAGCTTACCTTTAGGTCTACACGTATAATGAACTTGATATTTGATATATGAATGCATTTGATTATTTTCCCATCATCATTATTGGCGCTGGGCATGCAGGCACTGAAGCTGCATTAGCAGCTGCCAGGATGGGCATTAAAACTCTATTGATTACTCATAATATTGATACATTAGGGCAAATGTCTTGCAATCCATCTATTGGCGGCATCGGAAAAAGCCATCTTGTCAAAGAAATTGATGCTTTAGGGGGTGCTATGGCTATAGCTACAGATCGTGCTGGCATACAATTTCGCGTATTAAATGCTAGAAAAGGGCCTGCAGTTCGAGCAACCAGAGTTCAAGCCGACCGTTCTTTATATCGCACTGCGATTCGAACACTCGTGACAGATCACCCAAATGTATTACTTTACCAACAAAGTGTTGATAATTTAATCATTACAGAAGGTCAAGTAACAGGTGTTATTACGCAATTAGGGCAACGCATTAAAGCAGATGCTGTCGTGTTAACAGCAGGCACTTTTTTAAATGGAAAAATGCATGTTGGACTACAGCAACAAGGTGGTGGACGAGCTGGCGATAAATCGAGCACACAATTAGCACATCAATTAAGTCAATTACCTTTTAAAATAGGCCGTTTAAAAACAGGCACTCCTCCAAGGATTGATGCAAGAACAGTTGATTTCTCTGCTATGACTATTCAACCTGGTGATACACCTTGCCCGGTTATGTCTTATATGAGTCATGCATCAGAACATCCAAAACAACTCGCTTGCTACATTACGCACACAAATCCTAAAACACATGACATTATTCAAAAGGCACTAGATCAATCACCTTTATATACAGGGATTATTGAAGGCGCGGGTCCTCGTTACTGCCCATCTATTGAAGATAAAATTCATCGTTTTTCTCATCAATCTAGCCATCAAATTTTTTTAGAACCTGAAGGATTGAGCAGTCATGAATTATATCCGAATGGCATATCAACTAGCTTACCTTTTGACGTACAATTAAACTTAATTCACTCAATTAAAGGACTAGAAAAAGCACACATTACTCGACCTGGATATGCCATTGAATACGATTATTTTGATCCGAGAGGTTTAACTTTATCTTTAGAAACTAAACTGATATCAGGTTTATTTTTTGCAGGACAAATTAATGGTACAACAGGATATGAAGAAGCTGCTGCACAAGGTTTACTCGCAGGCTTGAATGCCGCAAGAAAAGTACAAGGTCAGTCGCCATGGCATCCCAAACGCAGTGAAGCTTACTTAGGTGTATTAATTGATGATTTAGTTACACAAGGTGTCAGTGAACCTTACCGCATGTTCACTAGTCGCGCAGAATATAGACTCATGCTTCGTGAAGATAATGCTGACACAAGGCTCACTGAAATTGGTTACGAGCTTGGTTTAGTTGACTCAAAGCGATGGGCTCATTTTTTAGATAAACGTCATATTATTCAAAAAACACAACACCATTTAAAACATTTTTTTGTACAACCCAACACACCTTTAGCAAAACATATTGAAAACCGTACAAAACAACCTTTAACGCATGAATATAGCTTACAAGATTTACTCAAAAGACCTGGCGTGACTTATGAAGATTTCCTTAATACAACTGAAGGTTGCCAAACAGGGCTGCCTAAAATAAAGGCTATCTGGGCCACTCAAATTGAAATGAATATTAAGTATGAAGGATATATCACTAGACAAACAGTAGAGATTGATCGCATTAAACGTTATCAGAATACGGTTCTACCTGAAACATTAAATTATGAACAGATTAGCGGGCTATCTAACGAAGTCATACAAAAACTAACGCAAAATAAACCCGTTAATTTATGGTTTGCTTCTAGAATAGAAGGTGTAACCCCTGCTTCAATATCTAGGTTATTGATATATTTAAAGAAAACAAATCAATTGAATGAAACATAATGCAAGCAAGATACGATGACGGTTCTTTTTTAGAGTAGAGAGATCAAATAACAAGTTAAGTGATTAAGCTAAATGCTTCTTCAAACTCAATTCAGCTAAATGATTAACAATAATTTTAAATAAACCAGCTTCTGAGTTTTTATTAGAACGAAAAGCATTATAAATATTACAACTCATTTTCAAGATATCTCTTTGAGACATTGAAAGACTCATAGACTGTACAATGCGAAGGACTTGATCATAAATTTCAAATAATAAAGAAATATCAATTTGATCAGACTTTACATCAACGTCATGGCCTGTTAAAAGCCATTGAACAGACACTTTCAAGTTTTCAGAATAAATTAATAACTGCTCAGGCTTGACTGAACGTTTCCCAGACTCATGTTGAGAATACGTAATATAGGGAATATCAATAGCACCTGAAAAATCTTTTGCAAATCGATAGCCTGCACTAGCTCTTGCTTCTCTTAATCGCGTAGAAATAGCATCTTTTTTACTATACAATTGTTTTATATCATTTGCCATAAAAGCTACTCACACTGACTACATTTAGAGACAACAGACTCTCTCACAGTATTCATCATTCATTTTACATCATCAATAAGACACTTGAACATTTTTATTCTAGAAAAAATCAAAGTATTTATTAATGCATTTTGTGAAGATTATACACAATATAGCGTAAAAATACATATTTTTTATACTTTATTCATTGAATATATTATTTTTAATAAAACATATTAACGACATGAATATAATGTATGCAGAACATATCAATAGACTATTACTTCGTTTAACTCATGCGTTACATGCCTATCCATTTTATCTGCTTTAAAGCAATATTATTTTGATACAGACTGCAATATACTTTTTTTTTAACGGGTATTTGATGTAAAATACGTACAATTGCATTAATTTTATCATAAATAACCATGAGCTGCTTTAAAACACAATCCACGTAATATTCTTGCTCAATGGCTTGCAATAAAATACGAATTAAGCGCTTACTGTCAGAACAAATCAAAATGCGAGCTGGGTACAGTGTAAAAATAGGTCGATCTAATATATAAGCCAATCGATTGAAATAATCGACACTAATTGGTTGATATTTATCTGAATTTAAAAACATACCAATCAACACAATCATGACTAAATCAGCTTGCTTTGTCATATGATAAGATGGCAGGTGATATAACATAAAACAACATCCTGTTTCATAATACACTTAGATTGTTCAGTATACAATATTCGAAAACAAAAATAAATATTCATTTTGACTAAACAGGACGCTCTTCAAGCGCTTGATGGCTTTTATATCTTATAGATTATGTTAATAGTCTGGTTAATAATCGTTCATATAATATCGTTAGATCATCTATATCTTCTCGTTTGACACATTCATTCATTTGATGAATGGTTCGATTACAAACACCTAACTCAATCAATTCAGTGCCTAATGGCGCAATAAATCGTCCATCAGATGTTCCTCCTGATGTGCAACATTTTGGAGAAAACCCGGTAACCTCTTGAATTACCTGAACAACTTGATCTCTTAAAAAACCAGGACCTGTAAAAAAAGGTTTTGCTGAATGTACCCATTGAATGCTGGAACAATGATTTAATTGATTGAATTTTAATTTGTTTTCAATCCGTTCTATGAGTTGATTTGCTGTTGTACAAGGAGCATAACGCAAATTAAATTGCACTTTTAATTCTTCAGGAATGATATTACTTGCTTCTCCACCACTCTGACAATGCACCATTTGAAAAGTAGTCGGTGGAAATTCAGCAGTTCCTTCATCCCAAGACTCTGATATCAATTGCTGTAGAAAATTGAATGATTTATGCATAGGATTATCCGCTAAATGCGGGTATGCTACATGACCTTGTATTCCTCGTATTGTGATTATGCCAGTTAAAGAACCTCTTCTACCCACTTTGATCGTATCCCCTACTTTATCTTGACTTGATGGTTCACCGACAACACACCAAGTTGGAATTTCTTGACGTGCTTTCAGTCGATCAATCACTTTGATTGTTCCATCAATCGCAGGACCTTCTTCATCACTGGTTAATAAAAAAGCAATAGAGCCTTTATGATTGGGGTGTTTTTCAATAAAATGAGCGGTCGCTATCACCATGGCAGCAATATTACCTTTCATATCAGCAATACCACGACCATATAAAAAACCATCTGATTCCGTCAATATAAAAGGATCGTAATGCCATAAATCACGCGAACCCGTTGGAACGACATCAGTATGCCCAGCAAAAACAAACAAAGGGTTTTCTTTCCCTTTTCTAATCCATGCATTTTTCACAGACTGATCCTGAAAGTGCTCTACTTTAAAGCCTAAAATAGCCAATCGTTCAGCTAATAGTAATTGGCAGTCTTGATCATCTGGCGTAATAGAAGGTCTCGCTACAAGCTCTGTGGCTAATTGAACTGCTTTTGAAATCGTTTTCATAATATACCTTATAATAAACAATACCTGAAATTAACATCACAATACTTTATCAACTGATTCACATAACCGATAAAGAGAACAAGTATGGCATAATGGTTTTCGTGCTTTACAGGTATATCTACCATGTAAAATTAACCAATGATGCGCCTGTTGTAAAAATTCAGCAGGAATGACTTTCAATAGCTGATTTTCGACTTCAAGTACATTTTTTCCTGTTGCCAAACCGATACGATTAGCGACTCTAAAAATATGTGTGTCAACTGCTATCACAGGTTGTTCAAAAGCTGTATTTAAAATCACATTTGCTGTTTTGCGACCTACACCTGGTAATGATTCTAATGCTTTTCGATCTGAAGGCACAATGCCATTATAATGCAGAATAAGCGATTGGCATGTTTGAATAATATGTTTTGCTTTTGTACGATATAATCCAATGTGCTGGATATAAGATATTAAACCATCCACTCCTAATGCTTCAATTTTATGAGGTGTATTAGCAATACAGTATAATTTTTCTGTTGCTTTATTGACACTTTTATCTGTTGCTTGTGCAGATAAAATCACAGAAATCAGTAATTCAAACGTCGATGAAAAAATTAATTCTGTTGTTGGATTTGGATTTTTTTCTTTAAAAATATTAAATATTTTTGTTGATTTTTCATGATTCATGCAGGTGATAATACTCTCTACTTGCTCTATTTTAATCATATTGCCTTGTGACAGCTATTGTCGATAGCATAATATATCGAATAAATCTTTTATCAAAACCCAAGAGAATACTTCATACATGAATGACACCAAACACAAACGGTGCCTATACAAAAGCAAAGTATGCAGGATATATTCGATTTTTTTAAAAATAAGATCATCTATTTCAAGATAGGCTAGCAATAAAATACAAAAAATCATCTCCAGATGACATTATCTTTGGTAAGAAGATAATAAATACGTATGCCGACAATAAAAAAAGAGACAAGCATCATCATATCATGGCTTTAAGAAAACAAAATTTAATTGTTTATGAGTCACTTAAAATCATCATCAAGGTTCAAAATAAGGATAAAAATTGCCTCAATGTTTACACAGTCATTGAAAAAAATATCGTCAATTTATCTTTGTATTACTGAAGATTATTTTGCTCTGAATCTTCTAATACATCTGGAATAGCATAGGATCCACTAGTCCATAATCCTAAGTCAATAGATCGACATCGTTGGGTACAAAAAGGACGATAAATATTCTCAGCAGAAAAAACGACAGAAGTCTTACAATTAGGGCACTGTAAAATAAAGGCAGTCTCTGAAGATTCAAATGAAGCCATTTAACCTATTTCTCCAAACAAAATCATATTCGATATTCTCTAAATCTAGCACGATCTTTTCTTTTAGAATCTAATACACCAAAAGTTAGTATTCTCAAAAAAGAGGGATTAACATCTTTATAAGTATGCGTTCCTATAAATTCACCATCCTCATTGAGTAATTTTGTATTTGGGAAAGTAGCCTGTAAAACTTGGCGGTATTCTTCAGCTGTATTATTAATATTTAAGCGTTTAAAGCAATCAATCAAAATACCTAAAGCAAATTCAACGGCAGGTGTTTTATCATAATTTGACACCACAACACTTGCTCTCTGAATAGCTGAAACATAAAAATTATGTTTTAAATAAAAATGAGCAATATGTAATTCATGCTCAGAAATCATATTTTTTAATGCAATCATTCGACAAACAGCATCTGGCGCATACAAGCTATTTGGAAACAAGGTGCATAATGTAGAGAATTCTTCAAACGATTCGAATGCTTTGTGCATACCATATTTTGAATCATTCATCGGTAAATAACGCTTTATCGATCCAAATATGCTCAACATGGAAGCAATGCCTTGTAAATAATAGGCATAATCGACATTACGATCATTTGGATATAGTCTAATAAATCGCTTTGCTATAATATGCGCATCTTCTGGTTTCCAGAGATTGATATATACATAAGCTAGTTTGAGCAATACTTGTTTCGAAAAAACCCCAAAAGGAGATTGTGATATCAAAACTTCATACGCATCACGTGCTCGACTATAATGTTTATCTGCGCAAGCATTTTCACCTGATTCAAATAATACATGATCCGCTTGTATTGTTTTCGATTGATGATTTTCTTTGTGTTTAGCCCACACTGATACCTGGCTACTATAAATGACTGTATAGCAAACCCATAGAATCAGTCTGAATAGTTGTTTTTTTATAGGCATGCGCCAAATCCTTTAAAACAATATGAAGTATTTTTCAAAAAAATACGAGGATTAAAGCCTAGTTAGGCTCTGCCAACAAGTCAATCAGTCTTATTATACCTAGCCCTCCATAAGACAGCAAATGAATCCCTAAAATTACTTTTCTGAAATTTTCAAAAACAAAGATGAAAACGTTTTCATTTTAAAAAACAATCTATAAATGATTTTTAGATTGAGGACACACTTTAGCTTATTGTCATCAAACAATTAAAATCTGTATTAAAAAAACAGTTTAAAGGATTAAAATTCATCATTTTTTTTGATAAAATGTAATTTAAAATGTGTTCTATATTTTGATGTAAAATGAAGTTTTTGCGTTATAGGTTCGCTCGCTGAAGTTTCATTAGTAATTGTAAATTGTGATGCTATTTTGCAAAATCGAGCAGTCAATAATGTCGCAAGAAAACCTATAAAGGTTTTCCCTACACAACCGTACGAAGTATGATCAAGATACGAAGTGCCATAGGTATTCTGTGATTGCCATGGACATTTCGAAACACCAGCTTCATGAATTAATCCTAGTGGCAATCCTATAGTACTACCTTTTTGTATCTTTAATTTGTACGTTTGATTAGGCTTAATTAAAGATTTTTCATCTCCTCCATTTTCAGTAGTTTGAATTTTAAGGAAAATATCCTGTTTTGCTTGTCTTATTGAATAAGGGACAGGAGGATGGGCCATCAGTGATTTTTCGTATTGCGACCATGCACTTACTAACATATGGTTGATTGCACGCCTATCTGTTAAATTGTCTATTCTTTCTGACCCTTCTATATTATCGATTGAAAATATGTCCATTAAATGATTTATTTTTCCTTCATCGCCAATAACAGCCTGTTTTTCTGACTCTTCTAATGACAGACAATCAAGCAGTAAACAACATAAAAAGCCGGCTGATGCATTTCCTGGAGCAAGTAATGATAGCAAACTTACTATAAAATCATTAGTGGCACAATCTGTATCATCGTATAAATAACCACCTCCTTGATACTGATCAATGATCGGACGCATCTTTTTATTATTGATTGCAAAGGAAATTATAGATGAAAGTTCTTTTTTAGCTATATCGTTGTTAAATTTTAGATTTTTAAAATCAGAAGAAACATATTGAGATATTAAACCTCCTTCCATGATGCAATTGTCAATTGCAAAAAAAGGATTTAGCATTGTTTTAAAGGCAGATGTTGTTTCTTTTTCAATAAGCTCATTTAATCTATTAATTTGAGGCGCTAGAAAATCATGCCCTAGCAAAATAAATAATAGTATTTTTTTTTGAAGAAGTGATAAATTGACTAATAATTCATTCCCATCGATATATTCTTGCTGAAACATATTAAATAAGAATTCATCAATATACATTAAAAAGACAGGTAAAGCACTTGTGTTTAGATATTTATGTGCTTTTTTTCTCTTGTTTATGTACGGGATCTGTGCTATCTACAGAAAATATACTGTTTTCACCTAATCCTTGTAAAAAAGCTTGTTTTAATGTTACCGGTCTAGCAATATATTGATTGCTTTTGGGTACTGTAATTTCTTTTATTAAGTCAGGATGAAACAAAGAAAATAGTGACAATCCGGAAAAAATATTAGATAAGCTAGGCATTGATGAACAAGAAATAACAGGCGATTGTTTAAGGACTTGTTCTTTAAATTCTATATCTGTAGCAGAAATATTTTTTCAGCAAACGGATACCAAGCTAAAAAAGAAGAAACTTTTTCAAATTCTTCATTTATAACTGGAAATTCAGGTAAATCAGGATTGTCTGTTGTTTCAAAAGAAACAGCCCAACAGCTAGTTTTTTGATGCTTTGATTTTTCCATTCTTTCAGCTAAAAAAGAACATAATTTTTCTAATTTTTTCTGTTCATCTGTATCAGACTCTTGCGTTGTTGCTTTAGAGGAAACAGGACATGATGTCGGTAAAGACGCTGCTTGTGCCTGTTTCTCAGTTGTAACAGATTCTTGTGTTGTTGCTAGAGAAAAAAGAAAAATTTT
>JAAOIJ010000047.1 GCA_015163815.1 Endozoicomonadaceae bacterium | reverse complement strand
TTGAAAAAAAATAAAAATAAACATTATTTAAAATTTATTCTCTTATTGCAAAGGTCTCAGAATAATTATCTATTCATTTAAGTAAAAGTAAAATAGCTTGCTAGATTAGCAAGTTACTATCAAACAAGTCAAATAAACATAATACCGATTGCATGAAACGATGCTGTTTACAATAAATAAAAAAGCTAAATTGATAAAAAAATAACAATTTAGATAAAACAAATGATTGATTCTGATGTCTAACTATGACCTAAGATGCATATACAACATACAAAAGGAATCCTAATTATGAGAGAAGCACTAAAAATACAAGAAAAACCAATTACTTGTGTAGAAATAAAACCAGAAACGCTGGTATCAAAAAAAATCGATGAAATTAAAATAACGCAATCTATGCTACTGCAACCTGTTTGTTTATCATGTGAAAAATATAATAATTCGTATAGAGCACTAGAACAACAAGAACAACAGATACAACAGATACAAGAACAGGAAAAACAAGCCCACATGGATATGTATAATAAAATTCACAGTACAATACGAGATTCAAGATATCAGCATGCTTATAAAGAAGCTTATGCTACACATTATACTCCAGCAATGGATATTCATGATATTGATACAATGGCTCAAGATAAGGCTAGAACTAAGATTTATCTACAAGAAACTGAAATTCAAAAGAAAACTGAAGATGAGCTTATCATTTACTCTACTGATATGGAGAAGCAGTCAAGTCGCACAATAAAAAATCTAGAATATCTGGCTAATCAAAAAGCTCAAATAAAAATAAATATTGAGGCGCAATGTTTAGCTAAAATTAAATCTCAAATGAAGGAAGTCACTTGCTTTCAGAGGATGAAGATAAGGCAAACTCAAACTCAAAATCCGATTGAAGAAAAAAACAGAAGCATTATGACCTCTCATCAAGACCCTAAGATACTTTTATTACCTACGACAAAAAATACCAGTATCGATCAACACTTGAATACAGCTATGATAGTCAACCACAGACAGCAAAGCTCATATCAATCCACATTACCAACAGCTTGTCTATCATGTAAAAGATTTAATCATGTTTATAAACTCCTAGAAGAACAAGAAATAGCGCTAAGACAGAAATTAGCATGTCTACAAGCACGGTACAGGCATGATTATCATACAACTCACATTCATCAACCTACAGGTCATTTTGTAGAGCAAGCTATAAAGTCGGAACAGAATGAAACGAAAATAATGAAAAAAATAACATTGATAGCTAAAAAAAAGGTTCTCAATAGAAGAATAACTGAACAGAACTGTCTGAATCAACATGGATTTCAAATGCAAGGGTTCACTTGCTCTCAGAGTGCTCAGAGTGCTATATATCAAGCTCAATATTTGATCCAAGAAAAAAACAAAAGCACTATGATCGACCATCAAAATCCTGAGATACCTGTATTATCTACAAAAAAAAATGCCAGTATCGACCCACACCTTAATACACCTATGATAATCGACTACAGACAGCAAAGCTCAAATCAATCTATATCATCAAAAGAAACACAAATACCTGCAACTGATTCAGACACACCCAAACAATCAAAATGGGACAGTTTATTATGCGTGGCAGAACAAAAATACAAAGAACACGAAGAACACGAAGAACAAGCAAAATTGGACAGTTTATTATGCGTGGCAGAACAAAAATACAAAGAACACGAAGAACACGAAGAACACGAAGAACAAGCAAAATTGGACAGTTTATTATGCGTGGCAGAACAAAAATACAAAGAATTACAATCGCAATGGGACAGTGTATTATCCGTGGCAAAACAACAAAACAAACAACACGAAGAACAAGCGAAATTGGACAGTTTATTATGCGTGGCAGAACAAAAATACGAAACATTAGAAAAAACTAAACAAGCATCACAGTGTAGTGGCTTATCATATCAAAAATATCTTCTCGCTTACACAGAAATCGAGGAAAGCAAAATACAGTTAAAACAAAAAATACAACATATAGAAACACAGTCTTTTAATGCTTATGCTTCAGCTTTATTGAAAATTAAGCAATCAAAACATAGAAAGACTTATCACAAATATTACAATAAACACTATAAGAAAACAAAAGATGTTAAAAAATCTTCCGTGTTAGCCATACTAGATGCTGATCAGCATATTTATATATCTTCAGATACACTGCAACAAAAAGCAAAAGCTGAAGTTTTAAATCAAACAATAGCTTTTGATAAGGCTAAACATAAAATAATGGTTAAACTGGAAGATCTGGCTACAACTGAGGCTAAAGTTCAAGCTAGGCAGACTACAAAAACCAAGGCTAAATCTCAGAGGCTAACTAGACAATTTCAGAGGCTAACTAAAAATGCGCAGCTGATGAGTAACGCGATGCATCAAGCTAAGATAAAGAAGCTTTATCAACAAACTCAGAAGATAGTTAAAAACACTAACTCTAAGCAAAGAGCTTGCAAAATAACTCAAAAAAAATAAAGGCGCCATGATGACTTATCAGAATACTGAGATATCTTTTATTATCTACAACAAGAAAGGCTAAAGCGTGTTCTCATTTTTACTTCAACCAAATAATAACACACGCAATATAAATCATCGCATTTAAAATGCCTAGATAGCTTATCAAAACGAGTCGAAATACGTTTGCCTTCTCAAGCGTGAGGTGCAACAGTAAGGCATTTTCTATAGCCAAAAAAAAGCAGTCAAATGCTAATAATTAGTGTAACTTCTTTTTATCAACAAAAGAAGGAGAATCACATGGCTTATCAACATTTGACTGCAGAAGAAAGATCTCAAATTTACATCTTATTGTCAAAG
>JAAOIJ010000046.1 GCA_015163815.1 Endozoicomonadaceae bacterium | reverse complement strand
GAAGCATTTTATAAGGTTGTCTACTTGCTTTTAATCGCCTTTCTTTTGCTAATTGATGAGCTTGTTGATAATAATATTTTCTCCCTTTAGTATTACGTAGAATCTCGCTTGAAATCGTAGAAGGAGATATTTCTTCTGCAGTTAAGTGTTGATAAGCCATGTCATTCTCCTTCTTTTGTTGATAAAAAGAAGTTACACGAATTATTAGCATTTGACTGCTTTTTTTTGGCTATAGAAAATGCCTTACTGTTGCACTTCTAAAGGTAAGGCATGTCAGTCGAACTATTGGTTCATGCTGCAGTATATGCTTTATTTTTTATATAAAAAAACGACTAAGCATTGATAGATTTTTTCTAAAGATAAAGAAGGCACAATCATGGAAATTGTTTGACGTCTATTCAATCTAAAAATCATTGCCTATTTTTTATGTTAAAAAAGACCATCTGAGATGGTCTTTTGTGATGAGATGCTTAAGGATTAACACTTTCTTTTAGTGCTTTACCTGGTTTAAAAGAAACTGTTTCAGATGCTGGAATATTAATAGAAGCACCAGTTTGTGGGTTTTTCCCAGTACGTGCAGATCTATGGCGTCTTTTGAATGCACCAAAGCCAGTTAACGTGACGTCTTCATTTCTTCTAAGAGCATCTGTGATTGCTTCAATAACAATATCTACTGCTAAGGTTGCTTTAGTTTTTGGTAATGCTATTTCTTTAGCAAGTACTTCTGCAAGGTCACTTTTACGCATAACTTAACAAACTCCTATTGGTTGTTTATGTAACCGAATGGCATGAGAATGATGCTTTTTGCTGCTTCCTGCTTCCTGCTTCTCTAATACAAAACGGTATATGCTGGTAATAATATATTATTCTATAATGTACTTATAAATTAACATATCATATGCAGATATACTACACTACACAAAAAAAATGTGGTAGTTGTTTTCATAGAGTTTATTGTTTTTTTATTTTTAATGCCAGATCAGAGGATCTAACTGTATTGCTTTACTTAATCATTATGATCATTTTTTATATAAAAAATAGAGGATAAATACCTGCATAAAAAATGATTGTATGACTATTATTTTATGAAAAATAGATCAATATATCGGTTCTATTGTGTCAACAGAAGATGAATGAAAGATTAAAAAATATGCTGATTTTATCATCAGAAAATCAATTTCAAAAAATAGTTGGTTTTATTTTAATAACAGAAAAACGACAGTGAGCTATATGATTTTTTATTATTAGAGAATACCGTTTATATTTGCCGTTTTTAAAGAATATCTTTTTGAAATATGCTAAACAATATCATTGATTGTATTGTTCATCTTTGATTCATTGAAAGGCATGATTATGAAAAGAATATCAAAATAATCTAGTGATTTAATCTATATTTTCTATTTTTTCAGAATGAAGTATGCTTTTCTGATACCACAAGATTTAAAAATAAGCTTGTATATATTGTCTGTTTTTAAGAAGATTTTAATCTGATGATAATTGCTGTATGATGCAAGATTTGTAAATCTTACTGTTATTGGCGTTGTATAGTTTGATTGATTAGGTGATTTGATGAAAGTAGCGATCATTATCTTAGCAGCCGGTAATGGCTTACGAATGCAATCTGACACCCCAAAAGTATTGCAGCCTATTGCAGGTAAACCCATATTAATGCATGTAATGGATACAGTGAATGAATTGTTATCCTCAAAAAGTGCCTATGATTTTTCAAAAATTTGTATTGTTGTCAATAAACAGTATGATTTAATGCGCCAACATGTGTCGAATAAAGCGATTCAATGGGTTGTACAGTTAGAGCAAAAAGGAACAGGAGATGCTGTGAAACAAGCGCTCCCTTTTTGTTCTGATTGTGATGTTATGCTAGTTATATATGGAGATATGCCTTTTATTCGATCAGAAACATTACTGAAATTATTAGATCACAGTAAAGGACAGCAATTAACCATTTTAACTTCACAATTGGCAAATCCTACAGGGTATGGGCGTATTATTAGAAATCAACAGCACAAGCTTATAGATATTGTAGAAGAAACGGATGCCACAAAAGAACAAAAAAAAAATATTGAAATTAATACAGGCATGATGGTCATTCCTATCTCTAAATTGAAAGATTGGTTGCCTCAAATGAAACCAAACAATCAACAAAAAGAATATTATTTAACAGATCTAGTGCATATTGCAAGCAGTCAAAATGCTTGCGTTCAATCCCATACAACCTATCACATATTAGAAATAACGGGTGTCAATACACGCCAACAGCAAATTGAATTAGAGCGCGCATATCAGCGTTGGCAGAGTGATAACTTGATACAAAAAGGTGTCTATATTATTGATCCTAATCGATTAGATATAAGAGGTTCCTTGTCTGCTGGCCATGATGTAACGATTGATATTAATTGTATTTTTGAAGGGACTGTTTCATTAGGAAATCATGTAAGTATTGGTGCGGGCTGTATTATTCGGAACAGCCATCTTGCTGACTATACGACGGTAAACCCTTATTCAATTATTGATCAATCGAATATCGCGTCTCACTGTAATATTGGTCCATGGGCTAGATTACGTCCTCATACGAAATTAGCAGAATCAGTCTGTATTGGTAATTTTGTTGAAATTAAAGATGCTAATATTTCAAAAAATACAAAAATTAAGCATTTAAGCTATATTGGTAATGCTGATATTGGTGAGCAAGTGAATATTGGTGCTGGTACGATTACTTGTAATTATGATGGGATTAATAAATATCATACGCAGATAAAAAATGAAGTATTTATTGGTGCTAATACTGCTTTAATTGCACCTTTAATTATTGAAGAGCATGCAACAATTGGGGCTGGGTCGACCATTACTCAAACAGCAGAAGCAGGCTATTTAACTTTATCGCGTGTAAAACAACGTGTTATCAAACAATGGAAAAGACCTCGTTAATCATTATAAATTTATTTGTAAGACTGGGTTTGTTCCTGTATATTTTTTATAAGAACTGTTTTTAAAGATAACATAAGAAAGGATATCTTCATATGACGACTGAAAATAATATTATTTCATTAATTGATTCTCATATCAAACCTGAATCTTTATCAGGTATAGACGCAACATTGCAAATTATTCTGAATGATGGAGAAGCTTGTTATATTGCTATTATAAATAATCAATATCAAATGCATACAGGTATACATGAATCGCCTTCTGTAACATTAACAACAGATACAGATACTTTAACTGGATTGATTGAAGGACGTGTGAACAGTATACAAGCTTTTATGACAGGTAAAATTAAATTTTCAGGTGATATGAGTTTAGCCATGAAATTAAAAAATATATTTGATTAGAGCGAATCTTTAATCTGAAAATTATAAAATACTGTTTATTTTTATGAAAAATGCTAGGACGTATTGTCATTTTTAATCATACAAATGCTTAATTATCGATTTAAAGCGCCTGGCTATTCGACCATATAATGTTGTGGACAATATTTGAAGAAGCATTTGGAAGCTATTATTCAGAAACGAGAGATTGTCCTAGAAAATCAATTACATGAATGTTTTTTGATTAATTTTGTCGTGTATTGATTATTTATATGACGACAAGATAGTGAAAGTTTGGGAAAAAAACCTTATTTTCAATATTTTTCTGAATAGGATGAACTGCAATGGTTATTGTCAAAAAATTCAACTAGTTTAGTAACATTTAGAAAAAAATAAGCTCAAAAGGCGTCGAAATTATTTTCAATGGCACCATGATAACAGCTTTAAAGTGGCGGATCTTTTTTTCATGATCGTTTCCCTATGTGCTTTTTTAAATCATGAGCATCACGTCACATATCGTAGCATGATGTTTATCTGTTTCTGAAGTATATATCATAAAATTTTTGTATATCGATTGATGATATTTTGTGAAATTTCTGTAAATTAAAATTCGTGTATAAGTAATAAAAATCTGGCTCAAGCATAAACAGTGTTTTTTCATTCTTTTGAATTTTTTCAAAATCGTCTGAGCTTATGAAGCGACAGACAATTGTCTCGTTTTGATTACCGAGAATAAAGATGATGTTGCCGGGTTCTTTTTTGGGATGCATTACATTATATGCTGTCATGTTACAAGGTATGATCCTTGTTTTCTAGACAGTTAAGTTTTTCTCTCTATATTGCTTTTCAAATGTACAGGGCGCAATATCACCAATATGACTATGACGTCTGCGAATATTATAATACAGTTCGATGTAATTGAAAATTTCTTCTCTAGCTTCTTGTCTGGTTTTAAATATTCTCTTCTTGATACGTTCAGTTTTCAATGAGGCAAAGAAGCTTTCAGCAACTGCATTATCATGACAGTTTCCTCGTCGACTCATACTGGCTTCCAGGTTATGAGTGCT
>JAAOIJ010000045.1 GCA_015163815.1 Endozoicomonadaceae bacterium | reverse complement strand
TGTGATATATTTTTATATTGCCATTGGTTGCTTTGCATGTTGATATAATGCGTTATATTACTCAATTCATCTTGCTGAGATAGTCAATCATGTGTGTTGAATCATGTTTTACTGCATGGCAGTAAAACGGCTAGCTCTGGATTTTAAAGTCAAAAGTTAATCAGTCTAAAACATTGAAGTTTAACTAAAAAGTTATTCATCAATAGATTGTGTTATCAATGTTTTAAACAATAAAAATTGACCTCATCTGATGAAAATAAACCTATTTAAATAATACACAGGCATGTATACAACTGTAAAATGCAAGCGTAAGACATTAAAAATCAATCAAATGTTGATTTTTTGTCAAAAAAAAGTAAAATTATGATTTTTTTGTAAAAATCTTGATATCTTTTAAATTGATCAGAGATCATTTGAAATGAATGTTTTGTATGTGGATTGGGTCTGTCTACGTCAGTGTGCTAATTCATATGTCAATTTCTACGTTAAAATTTACACAGAAATATGGTCAGATCCTGCAATAGACTGGATCAATCAAAAAGCCACACAGCAACTCTCTAGTCTGACAGCACAAGATATTCTGAGACCTTTGCAATAAGCAATTCAATGAATAATTTATGTGTTTTTTTATTCAAAAAATACATAAATTACGTCATTTTTTAAACTATTTTAATAAAAAAGATCATATCAGGAGTCTTTGTTGTCTTATTGCAAAAGTCTCATTCTGTTTATCCATAGCATGATTTTAAAAGGTATTGATGATAGAAATGCAGGATATTACCGTTCTGATCCAGTCAAAATTCAAGGATCTAGAGTTGTACTGCCCAACCCAATCAAAGTGCCTGATTTAATGGAAGAATTTTTAGAATGGCTCTCGAAAAATAACGAACTTCATCCCATAGAGTGGGCAGCTGAAGCACATTACCGTCTTGTTAGCATACATCCATTTATTGATGGCAATGGTCGAACGGCCAGATTGCTAATGAATATTATTTTGCTGATGACAGGCTATCCTATGGGTATTATTCGGAAAAATGATCGTATTCCTTATATCAATTCATTAGAAAAAGCACATCTTGGCGGGTCAAAAGATAATTATTACAAGCTCATAGCTCAAGCGACAGATAGATCTTTGAATATCTATCTAAATGCTGCAGAGGGTAAAGATGCTGAGCCGGATTATAGTGATGAACTGATCACCATTGGAGAACTTGCTAGAAAAGTAGGTGAAAGCAATGCAGCGATTCACCAGTGGACATAAGAAGAGCTTCTATATGTTGCTGATATGACTGAATCAGGTTATCAGCTGTATAGTATGGAGATGGTTTCTCTGATTAAGCAGATACATGAATTAAAAGAGAAAGGATTTACATTGAAAGCAATCAAAGAATGCCTATTAGATTAAGTATTCAAGAATAAGAAGGTCTTCTGTCCACGTAAGTGTGTCAATGCATATTTCGGTCTCTAAATATGCATTGACACACTTACGTGGACAGACTCTGATGATTACTTGTTACAGTTTTGTTGCATATTAATGAGGAGTATTTTTTGTATTGATAATCTGTTTTTATTTTTTATTCTTCCATGATTCTGTTCGAGCATAATATATCCAAGCATTCTGCTGTATTATTGATAACTTCAACTCTTGATAAGTAGGCTTAGTGTAGTGTTTTAATGAGTGATTATCCACTCTAATATATCCTATTTCTTGATGAAGCAATATTTCTCTATTCATGAAAGCTATCTTCATGTCTAACATATTAGTTGATATCGCATGGGATAGATGATGCTGTTTCTTTTCGAGTTCGGTTGTTTTTATTTTTACTGTTAAAGGACTTCCAAAGGGGCTTTCATGCTCAAGCAAAGCGACTGTGTCAAAATCTAATATATGAAAAAGATGACTAGGCGGCATCGGTTTTTTCAAATAGTCTAAAGATCTCAGTACAACTGCCATTATTTGAATGCGTGAAGCAAGCTGATATATCGGTGGTTTAAACAATATGTTATCTGCATCTGTATAAACTAATGATCCTTTTTTAGTCTTTTCAAGGCTAGAAACTATATTAAATTTATTTTGATGTTTAGCTATGCTTATAGCTTGTTCAATAAACAGCTGTTTATCGTAAATAATATTGAACCTTAAATCATCCAAAAGCAAGATTGGTTTTTCTTTATTTTTTTTCAAAGTATCAGTAAGATCTTTTAAAACGTGAAGTTCTTGTGTATTGATGATTAAAATATTACTATGATCAAAATCGGATATCAGTATCTCTTTTTCACCTGGATTCATATTGAGTTCGGTATAAACTATAATTAATGGAATGTCTGCTGTTTGTAATAGATTGGCGATATCGAGTAAATTAGATCTAAAATCAAGTTGACGTGGAGGATTATTTTTCCCATTAAAAATGGAGATGCCTGTCAATGAAACCCATGTCGTAAAGACAGGTCCAGGTGCCATGATATGTAAATCATCCATTTCTGCGTCGTCTAATGTTCTATAGTTGGCATAGCGTAATGCGTGTAACATGACTTGATAAGATTCATGATCGATATCTTGATGCGTGATATTGGGATCCTTGTTAATTAAGTGATCTAAAATAAAAGCTTGCCGAGCAAAAGGCATTTCGGGTTCTTTGATAGGATCTATAGATTTAAAAGCATTAGATTCTTGAAGATCTCGCTCTGGAATAGGGGAAATAAGCACGTCAAATACCCCGTCCAGTTGACACAATCCAGCGCTCGGATTAAAATCGAATGATCTTATTTTATAAGTCTGTGGTTTTTTTTCTAATACGATCAGATACTTATCAAGCGTATCATAAAAAATATAAGATTGATTATCTTGCGTACACATCAAAACATAATGGCTGATAAGATCATGATTTTCAATATCTTTATAAATATCTAATATCGTTAATTTATCTTTTGATTTGCCTGAATAATGCTGTCGAAGAGACATTATGCCTGAAGAAAAAAAATTACTTGGATCACGATCAATGCATTTTGATTCAAATCTTGCAGAATTAACGATAAGTTGACTTCTTGGATTGACGACCATAATAGAAGTCTCTGTATTATGTTCATGGTCTTTTTTTGAGGCAAGAGATGTATCTACTGCTTCTTCAGTAATATGTAGCAATTCAAAATAAAAATCAAAACAACAGGCATGAGATTGTATTATTGGTTTCATTGTTCATATTCCTTGTATAAAAAAATGAGATGAATATCTGTTCGATTTTCAGTCAAAGACGCTGATGATCGATAACCTTTAGAACACATCCATGCATCAAAAGTTCTATTTCATAGGAAAATTAATTAAATAATTAATTATTTAATTAATTATTTAATTAATTTTTAAATATAAATTGTATATTATTCAATATTTTATATATTAATTTGTAGTGTGATAATTCCCGAGTTTAGATTGTGTTTGATATAAAATCTGGAAAAAACAAAAAAAGACAGATATACACTAAATATATTTATTGCAAAATAAATTCAAACATCCATTTCATCATGATCAAAATATTGCATGATGATTTGTATATTTCCTCAAAGAATATCAGTTAAAAAATCTCTAATTATCAGTCAGTACTCTTTTTTACAAAAAAGCATGTCGTTTATTTTAAAACACTTCCTTAAGTGTGAAATTCAACAGTAAGACATTTTTTATAACCAAAAAAAGCAATCTATCAATGATTTTTAGATTTAGGGCACGCTCTAGACCAAAATGTTGAACAAAAGTACCTTGTTTTTTTACAAAGAGATAATTGAATCTATTTTATAAGTAAAAAATAGATTTTAAATATCAATAGAGTGAGACCTTTGCAATAAGGCAACAAAGACTCTTGATATAATCTTTTTTATTAAAATAGTTTAAAAAATGAAGTAATTTATGTATTTTTTGAATAAAAAAACACATAAATTATTCATTGCACTGCTTATTGCAAAGGTGTCAGAGTATTTCGTAAATATCTACCAAAGAAAACAGAGTTTATTAATATAAACGATTGTAAAATTGTAGCGATTCAAAAAGCATTCAATAATAGATTTATACAATCGTTAAACTGTTGAAAATAAGTGAAAAATATTTATATTTTTGTGCTGCATCATCACTACATAGACCTAAGATGAATGGCATTATATTGAACTTTTTCAATATTTTTATACGCTATAACGATGAAAAGACTTTTTAAATAAGAATTCCCTACATTTAAAGTGATGTTTTTTATTAAAATAATTGAAAAAATAACACTATTTGATCTTTAGAATCTAGAGGAAGGCATATTATCTTATCATATATCTTGGGATGAAGTGGAAACAGTCATGTTGATATGTGACTGGTCTCTTATGCCATGGTCTAAGGATCATATGCGATATGCGTCAATCTACCCAGAATTTATCAAACATGATGATGACCTATCTCTCGAAAGAGATATGGAAGAAACTACCTGATTCATTGATATTACAAAAAATACAAAAATATTTACAAGATGCTATGATTTGTTTGCGTTTTTCTTCCAAGCATTAAGCTGGTTTTCATTTGCTAGCAATGACGATTGTTATTGAGTTAACTATTGGAAATAAATAAAACGCATCTCAATAAATCATCGCTTTAAAATGCTTAGCTAGCTTGTCAAGACGAGTCAAAAAACTTTTAAAATATTGTCATCAGCTACTAAATTTGAAATTATTATGCCTGCCATCAGCATTTTCATGACATGAACGCTTTTTTCTCATATGTTTGATGCAAAATAACAAATAATGAGTCAGCATGATAATATAATATTATTTGCTATATATTGCTTTGTTTTTTTATGCTTTTATATTTTGAATGACGGGTTTTTTTACAATATTGATAGCAGTTGATCGCACTACAGCAGCAACATGTTCCTACGCTAAGCGAGATTCCTTCTGTAAAAAGAATTGTCAGGCTGATCAGTAGAACACTGAAGGTCATGTAAAATTTTTGCCAAGTCGCTAGGTAAGACATCTTGTTTAGCTGATATGTAGTCGATCCTGAAAAAGTAATAAATATTATATAATTCAATGAATTATATGTTAATTTGTGGTATAATATTTCCCGGTT
>JAAOIJ010000044.1 GCA_015163815.1 Endozoicomonadaceae bacterium | reverse complement strand
CTGCGGAGGTTATTCCTTCGGAAGATACTGCTGTAGCTGTTATACCTGCAGATGAAACACCTGCAAATGAAACACCTGCGGAGGTTATTCCTTCGGAAGATACTGCTGTAGCTGTTATACCTGCAGATGAAGCACCTGCAAATGAAACACCTGCGGAGGTTATTCCTTCGGAAGATACTGCTGTAGCTGTTATACCTGCAGATGAAACACCTGCAAATGAAACACCTGCGAAGGTTATCCCTTCAGAAGATACTGCTGTAGCTGTTATACCTGCAGATGAAGCACCTGCGGAGGTTATCCCTTCAGAAGATACTGCTGCCGATGTCATATCTGCAGATGAAATACCGGAAGCTAAGGAAAAACCTAAAAAACAAGAGATAAACTATAATCAATTGTGGAATTAATATTAATAGAATGAAGCATTTATATGCAGATTTTATTTGCATATAAATACTGATCACTGAAAAAGCGGATTTTCAATGTAACGAATGTTTGAAATCAAATCAGTCTGCAGATTTTTTTTGGGAAATCAAATGACTAAACAAGATTAAGGACGCTATATCATTGATAAAAAGAATAATATAAGCAATTCGATTTTATTGGGAATATGGAATAAAAAATCTTGCTTTATATAATACAAATAATTTCATGGAGGATGTAATATGAAAAAACCATTAATATGGTTATCATCGATAATAGTAGTGAGTTTGGCTGTAGCAAATGCGGACTCATTAACTCAGAACCGAATTTCTTTAGAGTCTATGCAAGAGATTATAGCCTCTAAAAATGTCGATACATTTCAAAATAACTTATCGTATAAAACGATATTAGTGAATGTTTTAGAGGTTAAAGAATCTCCAGATGCTATGAGTTGGTATATTATAGGATCACAGATACAGAATAATAGTTTTTCTGACATTGTTATTCAAGACAACTCAATCAGCAATGCAGATCAGAAGTTAGTTTATATTGTCCAAAGAAAAAATAATTTTCCGCCTATTATTCAAAATCAGCAATATTACTTCACTCTTTCCTCTTTAGTGTCAGTTGGACCAGTTTGGTATCAGTCAGAAATAATGCAAGATGTATTTTCATATAACAATAAACAAATTGATCCAAATATAATCAACTTTGTTGAAACTCTTGCGGAGGTTATTCCTTCGGAAGAGACTGCTGTTGCTGTCATACCTGCAGATGAAGCACCTGCAAAATGAAACACCTGCGAAGGTTATCCCTTCAGAAGATACTGCTGCCGATGTCATACCTGCAGATGAAATACCGGAAGCTAAGGAAAAACCTAAAAAACAAGAGATAAACTATAATCAATTGTGGAATTAATATTAATAGAATGAAGCATTTATATGCAGATTTTATTTTCATATAAATACTGATCACTGAAAAAGATGAAATTTATTGTATCGCATATCAGATTTGTTTCTATCATTATGAACAGAAATGATCTTTCTTCTCATCAAAATTGAGCAAGATATTTTAGAATTAGAAAAAATAACAAATAATCCAAATGCAGATCTAAAAAATACTCTGCAGCATATTCCATTTGGGTATGATGAACTACAATGACTATTGTTGCAAGGTAGACCTTGGAGGAGATGAATGCTGTTTTATGCGGCGTTTAGCATAATTTACGATTACTTTTTGTTTGGATAGCATAACTTTTGTCGTGCCTAAATTTTTTTTTCAAAAAAATTGATTTATTTAGAATCGATCACGCAGCAATATTATGAAATATGCTTCGTATTGCATAACCGTATTTTACCATTTTTATTCTTTTTTAAAAGGTTGAGACCTTTGCAATAAGACAACAAAGACTCCTGATATGATCTTTTTTATTAAAATAGTTTAAAAAATGAGTTAATTTATGTATTGTTTGAATAAAAAAACACATAAATTATTCATTGAACTGCTTGTCTCAAAGGTCTCAGGTTATCTAAATATAATATTTTAGTGATAATCAAACATATATTTTAAAGCATCTAAATCATTATGATTTAATGCAAACTGAGTTGTATTTTGTACAATTGGTTTTGCGTGGAAAGCAATGCCGGTTCCTGCAGTTTGTAGCATAGGAATATCATTTGCACCATCTCCAACTGCCATTGTTTGATAGAGTGGTATGTCATATTTTTTGCTTAATTCAATGAGCTTTTTTTGTTTCATGGCGCTGTCAATAATTGGCCCTATTAAATGCCCTGTCAGTTGATTATTTTTGATTTCTAATTCATTTGCAACAATATGATCAATGCCTAATTTTTTTTGAATCTTTTTTGCAAACCAAGTAAATCCACCTGATAAAATCGCTGTTTTAGTGTGATGTATTTTTAAGGTATTGAATAATGTGACAGCACCTGTATTTAGTAGGATGCGATTATAAGCTTTGTCTAAAGCTGCTACAGGTAAATTTTCTAAATGTTTTAAACGAGCCAGCAAACTAGCTTTAAAGTCTAATTTTCCAGACATTGCTTGTGTTGTTATTTCTTGTACAGCATTGAAGGCATTCGCTTCTTGAGCTAATTCATCAATCACTTCTGAATTAATTAAAGTGGAATCCATATCAAAGACAATAAGTTTGGGATTGTATTGTTCTTGTGTGTGTAAGAGGATATCGATTCCATATAGATCAAGATCTGCTTTTAATGGTTTTAACCATTTTTCATATAAATTGCCTTGTTTAGATACAAGGCCTTGCCAAGCTTTTTGATCAAGGGTTGCTTCTTCTAATAATATATCAAGTATATTAATACGCACTAATTCAATCATTTTTTCAGTTAGTTGAGTATGATGAATGAGAGTTAAAAAAAGATGATCGTGTATAGTCGCTAGCATAGTACATATAATCCTATGATAAAATATAAGATGAATTGATTGCATGACTATAATAATATAAACGTTTATTGTTTATATTACTGTATGATAACCTGTAATGTGTCTGTATAATCTAATTTAGCTTGCCTTGTAAAAACATAGAAAAATTTTTCCTCTAAAGACATGGATTGATACTCTTTTTTCGAATGCATCTCAATGTGCCATTAACGTAAATAAAAAAGTATAGAAGCTTTATAAAATTTGCAATATAGGGTACAATACAATCTGTTTTATGATATAATTTATTTTTTTTAAAAAAAAGCTTTTAAAATAATACTTGATTTTGTATTGTATCATGTTATGATCAAAATCCAGCGTTATATCGTAAAAAACTAATTGTATTGTTTTGGGTGGTTAGCTCAGCTGGGAGAGCATCTGCCTTACAAGCAGAGGGTCGGCGGTTCGAGCCCGTCACCACCCACCAAGATATCACTTCGGACCGGTAGTTCAGTCGGTTAGAATGCCGGCCTGTCACGCCGGAGGTCGCGGGTTCGAGTCCCGTCCGGTCCGCCAGTTTTGTATAATCAAAACCTATCTTATCAGATAGGTTTTTTTATATCTCGTTATAATCTAAAGCTTCTTTTTTTATTTCGATTTCTTTGATGATTGGCTTGTTTGGATATGTTTTTTGAAAACCAACTAATAAGTCAGCTATAAATGCTCTTAAAATAATCACCATTTCAGAAAAATTTAAATCTATTTTATCAGCTAATGATAAATGCGTCTGATCTTGTGCATCTCGTAATGAAGTATTAAAAAATTTAATGCGTTTAATGGAAAAATGGTCATCAAGTAAACAAGATAAGGTTTCATGCCACTCGATGCTTAATTTCTTGACTTGCTTTCCTGAAGATAAGTGCTGCATGACTTCTTCTGTTTTCAAAGTATGATTTCGGGCATGCACAATACTTTTTGAGTAAGGTTGTAACAGCTCACATTCATCCCCTAATATGATATTATTTGGTAAATATTCTGGATTTTTTAACCAATGTGTCATATGAAGGCTGCTAGATTCTGCGGCTTTAAGTAAAGTAACGGGTAGGCTACCAATTGATTTTCGTAATGTAGACACCATCATGTCCGCAAAAGCAGAGCTAGGTGAGTTAATGATTAATAAATTTTGATTCAAATCAAAATAACCATGTACAATTTTTTTTTGTGTAAAAGCTTTCGGTAAAAGATCAAAAATGATCTCTTCTTTCAGTTTAGATTTTATTTGTCTCGAGAAAGTTGTCTGATTTGAGGAAGCTTTCTGTTTCATGATACGTCGTTGCATTTCATCTCGAATTACACCTTGTGGTAATACTTTTTCTTCTAAGCATCCTGAAAATAATAAACAATTTTGTACTGAATGAATGAAGTTTTTTCCATTTTCAATAGGAGAAATCCAGCCAAACGTACTAGGCTGCAATTGACCGCAAGGCGAAAACTGTTTAGTCTTAAGTTGCGCTTCTAATTGTTGTGAGGTTATTTTAAAAGCAGGATCTATTTGATAAATAATTAAATTTTTAAACCACATAATAAATAATGTCCTAAGAAATAAAGAATGATAATCATATATAAACCAATCTTATGCATTATCTGCTCATTATTTTATTGTATTATAAACGATGCAAAATAAATGATATAAAGATTAAATATGTCCTCAATAATCAGTCATGCAATAGGTAGTGCATACCAAATAAGCTATAATCATTGCATGAAGCATCAGATGATGCTTTCGTATCATCATAAAAAGTGTCATCCCAATGAGGGTAAGTTGTTGAATGAGCCTATTCCAAAAAAACGTTTCGGTCAAAATTTTCTTCATGATTCTACGGTCATTTCTAAAATTATCCAAGTTCTTTCGCTCAAAAAATCTGATTATCTTGTAGAGATTGGGCCCGGACAAGGTGCGCTGACGCAACATTTATTAGCAGGTTGTCAGCAGTTAAATGTGATTGAAATTGATTATCACTTGGCAGATCTTTTAAAGTCAAAATGGGGGCATATTCCAAATTTTAACATAATAGTGAAAGATGTATTACAATATGATTTTGAATTATTAATGAATCATCAACAAGCTTTCAGAGTGATTGGTAATTTACCTTACAATATTAGCACGCCTGTATTATTTCATTTAATTCAAAGTAAAGCCTTGATTCAAGATATGCATTTTATGCTACAACGCGAAGTTGTCGATCGATTGACTGCAAAACCAGGGACTAAACAATATGGTCGATTAACCGTGATGATGCAATATTTTTGTCAAATTGATCAGTTATTTTATGTTTCATCCGAAGCATTTAAACCAAAGCCTAAGGTAGAGTCAGCTGTTGTCCGCTTAATCCCTTATACTAATCCTCCTGTCATTTGCCATCATTTGTCTGTTTTTGAAACAATAGTGCGCCATGGATTTACGTTAAGGCGTAAAACTTTAAAAAATAGTTTAGCGCCTTTTATTTCAGTTCAGAAATTAGAGCAGTTAGAGATTGATCCGATGCGTCGTTCAGACACTTTAACAGTATTGGAATGGGTGAATATAGCTAATATATTAAAAAATATCACATAAATTTTTATTTTTTGACCCATGTAATATATTCATATTGAATAATAGGATCTGTTTGTGTTTCATGTTGCTCATATTCAATTTGTCGCCAGTTTTTTAAATCAATGTCAGGAAAATAAGTATCTGCTTGCACAGATTGATGAATGTGAGTGAAATAAATTTTTGTAGCAAAAGGTAAAGTAAGATGATAAATGTCACGACCACCTGCAATCATAATTTCTTGTTCTGATGTGAGTATTAAATACGCTTTTGCTGCCTGTAAGGCTTCTTCAAAAGAAGGTACGTATATAATATTATCTTGTGTTGTAGGATGTGTGTTTCGGCTTAATACAATATTTAAACGCTGCTGTAATGGTTTCTTTAATGAATCAAACGTTTTTCGCCCCATAATGACTGGTTTATTCAAAGTGATTGCTTTGAAACGTTTTAAATCATCAGGCAAGTGCCATGGTAATTTATTCTTAAAGCCCATGGCAGCATGATTTGCTATTGCAGCAATTAATGCAATTTGCATCATATGGTCACTTTGAATGGTATGAGTAATCTATTTTTGATCTGCATTAAAAGTTTTTTTTAATACGTGAATAAAAACTTTCTTTTTGTGGTGTATGTTTAGTATTGCCTTTTAAAGTTTTTTGAAAGTCATGGAGTAATTGTGTTTGTTGATCTGATAATTTAACAGGAATTTCAACAATGACTTGGCATAATAAATCACCCGATGCATGATGATTTTGTGGCGAAGATAAACCTTTTCCTTTTAATCGAAATAAGCTACCTGTTTGTGTTTCTGGTGGGATTTTTAATTTCAGTCGTCCATTTAAAGTAGGGACTTCAATTTCATTTCCTAAAGCAGCTTCTACAAAAGAAATCGGTATTTCACAGTATAAATTAGATCCATCTCGTTTAAATATAGGGTGTTTTTTAATTTTAATTAACACATATAAATCACCTGAAGTACCACCTAATCGACCGGCTTCACCTTCTCCTGATAAGCGAATTCTATCATCTGAATCAACGCCTGCTGGTATTTTTACAGAGAGTGTTTTTTGAGATTGTGTTCGACCCTGGCCTCGACAAGGTTTACATGGTTTTTGAATAACAGTGCCAGAACCTTGACAATGATGACATGGTTTTTGAATTGTAAAAAATCCTTGTTGTACTCGAATTTGCCCATGCCCTTGACAGGTTGAGCATGCTATTGGTTTACTGCCTTTTTCAGCGCCTGATCCTTTACAGTCATTGCAAGGATTATAAGAAGGAATCGTAATATTTTTTGTAACAGTGCTCAAAATTTCTGTTAATTCTAATTCTAAGTTGTATTGTAAATCAGAACCTCGATGACTTTGAGATTGCTTGTGTCGAGCGCCACCCCCTCCGCCATTAAAGATATCGCCAAAAATATCACCAAACATATCACTGAGATCATCAAATCCAGCACCTCCATGACCTCCTCCACCTCCGGAACCCATGTTTAAACCATCATGACCAAATTGATCATAGGCCTGTTTCTTTTGCCCATTAGATAAGACTTCAAATGCTTCACTGACTTCTTTAAAAGCCGCCTCAGCATTGTCATCATTCTTATTGCGATCAGGATGATATTTCATGGCCATTCGGCGATAAGCTTGTTTAATTTCTTTATCAGAGGCATTTTTAGAGATGCCTAATATGTTATAATAATCACGTTTGGCCATAATAATGTATTCTTTGTTTAATTCTTGTGGAACGGCTGGGTAGACTATATTAATTTATAGTATACCTATTCCGTTTAAGTTACGATTTTTTTTCATCCTTTACTTCCTCAAATTCCGCATCAACAACATTATCATCTTGTGCTTTTTCTGATGATTCAGGTTGAGGTTGTTCGTCAGAAGGATTAGCATATGATTTTTGCGCTAAGGCTGAACTGGCGTCGCTTAATACTTTTGTTTTCTCTTCTATTTGAGCCTGATCATTCTCTTTTAAGACCGCTTCTAAATCAGAGATTGCATTGTTAATAGATGTTTTTTCTTCATCTGAAGCATTGTCTTTTGCATCATCCAGTGTTTTTTTAGCAGCATGTATTAAATTATCGGCTGTATTGCGAGCTTGCGCTAAAGCTTCAAATTTTTTGTCTTCCTCAGCATTGGCTTCAGCATCTTGAATCATTTGATCAACATCTGCATCACTCAAACCTGAAGAAGCTTGAATAGTAATTGATTGCTCTTTTCCGCTTGCTTTATCTTTAGCTGATACATTTAAAATGCCATTTGCATCTAAATCAAAGCTGACTTCAATTTGCGGCATACCGCGTGAAGCAGGTGGAATGTCAGTTAAATTAAATTGTCCTAAAGATTTATTATCTGCAGATCTTTTTCGTTCACCTTGTAATACATGAATTGTGACTGCAACTTGATTATCATCTGCTGTTGAAAATACTTGAGACTTTTTAGTTGGAATCGTTGTATTTTTTTCAATCAAAGGCGTCATAACAGAGCCTAAGGTTTCAATACCTAAGGTTAATGGTGTGACATCTAGTAATAAAACATCTGTTCTATCACCTGATAAAACACTACCTTGAATGGCAGCACCCATGGCAACTGCTTCATCAGGGTTAACATCATGTTTAATTTCTTTGTTGAAAAATTTAGAAACGGTGTCTTTTACCAAAGGCATCCGTGTTTGGCCACCGACTAAAATAACTTCGTCAATGTCTGAAATCGATAAATCAGCATCTTTTAAAGCAATTTGACAAGGATCTAGCGATTTTTTTACTAAATCTTCTACTAAAGATTCTAATTTAGCGCGTGTTAATTTAATATTTAAATGCTTAGGACCTGTTGCGTCTGCTGTAATATAAGGTAAATTGATATCAGTTTGACTAGAAGAAGATAATTCAATTTTAGCTTTTTCAGCGGCTTCTTTTAAACGCTGTATGGCTAAAGGATCACCTTTTAGATTAATAGATTGTTCTTTTTTAAATTCATCAACAAGATAATTAATTAAGCGTAAATCAAAATCTTCACCGCCTAAAAAAGTATCTCCATTCGTTGCTAATACTTCAAATTGATGTTCTCCATCAACATCTGCAATTTCTATAATAGAAATATCAAATGTTCCACCCCCTAAATCATAAACAACAATGGTTTGATCTCCTATTTTTTTATCTAATCCATAAGCTAAAGCTGCAGCAGTCGGCTCATTAATAATGCGCTTGACATCTAAACCGGCAATGCGCCCAGCATCTTTGGTTGCTTGACGTTGAGAATCGTTAAAATAGGCAGGGACTGTCACAACAGCTTCTGTGACAGTTGCGCCTAAAAAATCTTCTGCTGTTTTTTTCATTTTTTTCAAAATTTCAGCAGAAATTTGAGGTGGGGCTAACTGTTTATCTTGTACTTCAACCCAGGCATCTCCATTTTTTGATGGTATAATTTTAAAAGGTGCTATGCTAATATCTTTTTGAACTTCTTTATCTTTAAAGCGCCTGCCAATCAAACGTTTAATAGCATATAAGGTATTATGAGGATTCGTGACGGCTTGACGTTTTGCAGACATACCGACGAGAATTTCATCGTCATTTGTATAAGCTACAATAGAAGGAGTTGTTCTAGCACCTTCGGCATTTTCAATCACTTTAACAGAAGTACCATCTATCACTGAAACACATGAATTTGTGGTACCTAAGTCAATCCCAATAATTTTTCCTTTCCCTGCGTTGTTATCTTTACTCATATTCTATACCTCGCTTTTTAATTCAATGATAGTCTGTGAACGACTTATGTTGATTGATAATCCATAACCTTAATTAGGATATGGGTATACTTGTATGAAATTTCAAGTCTTAATATATGTATTTGATATATTGTTGTATTTATTTAGAAACAATGACCATTGCTGGTCGAATTAATCGTTTATTAAGCATATATCCTTTTTGAAATACTTCAATAATGGATCCTGGCTCTACAGATTCGCTTTTAACTTGACTCATCGCTTGGTGTGATTGAGGGTCAAATGGCTCACCTTCAGGAGAAATAGGTTCAACTTGAAATTTCTTTAAAGTATCTAAAAATAATTTTAAAGTCAATGACATACCTTCTTTCATCGCTGTCAGTGAGCTATTTTTTTGGATTTCTTCAGAGTCAGATGTTTCATTGTCAATGATTAATCCTCGTTCTAAGCTATCGATGATCGGTAGTAAAGATTCTACAAATCGATCTAAAGCAAATTTATGTGCTTTTTCAAGATCATTTTCAGAACGACGTTTAATATTCTGCATTTCAGCATGAGTTCTAAGTAATTGATCTTTCGTATTTTTTAATTCATTTTGTGTGGCTTCTAAAGCCATTTGTAAGGCATTTTGAGGATTGTATTTTAATTCAGGTTCTACATTATCTGTATCTGTATCTGTTTCATTTTCTGAATCTAAATCAAGCAGGTTGTCTTCATTGTCTTCCAATGATTCGCTATTAATAGATTCATTATCCTGAATCTCTGATATGGTGTCATGAGACGCCATGTCTTCGATGGGTTCTGTTATATTTTTGCCTTCTA
The DNA here is from genome assembly GCA_015163815.1 of Endozoicomonadaceae bacterium. Lineage (GTDB taxonomy): Bacteria > Pseudomonadota > Gammaproteobacteria > Pseudomonadales > Endozoicomonadaceae > JAAOIJ01. Next base: position 1,038 of record JAAOIJ010000044.1, on the reverse strand, counting down.
TATCATGAGCCTCTTTTTTCATAATCTACCTCAATATATTGTTATGTTTAGATGATTTTGATGAATGATTTTATTCCTTAATATTAAAGATGGGGATGAAATAGATAGATTCAAGGGAGGATTATTCAGTATTTTAGAAAAATAGCAGCATTTGATCTATTCTGTTGCTTCTTTTTATTGCACTTTTCAATCTTGTATGCATTACTTATAATATATTAAAATCAATCATATCGTTGCATTATTTTTAATTTTTTTATTGTTATTTTTTCTGATTTAAATCTTTTTTTAATTTCATGTATTCTGATTTTTTATGTAAAAAAAGAGAAAGATCATAGTAAATGAAAAATATTAATCAGGCTCATTCAACCAGAAGCGGAACAGCTAAAGGTTTTTCTATTTCTAGCATAACTTTGTTAGATGTTGCACTCCATGGTTGAATAGGTCTAAAAAAACTCGCAAGACGCATCGCAATAGAATCACATATTGATTATCTGCAATCAGAAGGAAAACGATGAAGAAATATGCTGAAAGGTAGGATTGGAGATGAAATAAATGCTATTTCATGCGGAGTTGGGCATCATTTACGATGATTGATTGCTTGGATATCATGGCTTTTTGTCGTTCCTGAATTTTTTCATCTCAATATCTATAATTCAGTTGTTTAAATTATTTTTTAAAAAACGTAAAATCAACTATCTATTTTCTAATCTCACTCGTTCTGAGATTTGATCAGGACTCCATTTTTTTGATCAAAATATCAATATATTTCATCATACTAGGGAGCACTTATAAGGTTTTCTGCTTGCTTTTAATCGCCTTTCTTGCGCTAACTGATGAGTTTGTTGATAACAATATTATCTACCTTTAGTATGACGGAGAATCTCTCTTGCAATGGTAGAAGGCGATCTTTTCAATGCTGTTCCTATTGTATTAATAGAATAATGCTTTGACAATAAGATGAGATCTTTGCAATAAGACAACAAAAACTCCTGATATGATCTTTTTTATTAAAATAGTTTAAAAAATGAAATAATTTAT
>JAAOIJ010000043.1 GCA_015163815.1 Endozoicomonadaceae bacterium | reverse complement strand
GTTTTAAAAATATTTATGAACTGGATGTATGAATATTTTTTTAAAATAAATTATATTGTTTCATTCGTCTTTTTTTGTCTATATTTTTGATTAACAATCAATTCTATTGATTTGAAATTTCAATCATAAAATACAATCAAAAATCTGTGAATAAACAAATGCTATATATTGAGTCGATCATACTGTCATAGATTAAGAGAAGATACACTTATGAGTATAATAAATGCTTTAAAAGAAATCGAAGTTTTAGACAAAAAAGACAATCCTATTATTATAGAAGGCATTGATTTTATTGAATTTTCATCAGTTGATCCTGATCAGTTAGTACGATTATTTGAATGTTTTGGATTTTTAAAAATGTCGCATTCCATAAATGGGCAAATCACACATTATCAACAAGGACAAATCAATTTATTATTAACACGCGATTTACCTTTTAATGTTGATTTTACCAAAGCGCACGGTGATTCTATTTGCTCTATTGGGTTGCGTGTTAGAAAATTAAATGAAGCATTAGAATATTTTAGGCAATGTGATATTACTGTCATTTTTGATTATCAAACAGGTCTTCCTTTTCCTTCTTTGGAAAATATTGGTGGTAGTCGATTATATTTGATGGATGCTGAAACCCCTTCTTTTTATACGTATTATCCAGGATTTAAAGCCTGTAATTCAAATAAAGCACCTGTCAATCTACTGCAAGATATTGATCATTTAGCTTATAATGTTTATCCAAAAATGATGGATACCTGGATTAATCATCATTTACATCATCTGAATTTTAAGTTTTTACAACCATTTAATATTCATATTAAAAATATTCAGCTTTTTTCTAAAGTCATTCAGTCTAAAAATAATAAAGTGGTTTGGTCTATCAATGAAGCCAAAAATAATATTGGGCAGATTGCTGATTATTTAAAAAAACATCAGGGACCTGGTGTTCAGCATATTGCTTTAAATACAGATGATATTTTTAAAACAATGGATTATTTGTGTCATCAACAGATTGAATTTATGATGGCGCCTGATGATGCATATTATGACGAATTAAGAGAAAAACTACCAAAATCAATGATTTCTTTTTTGCCGTTAATTAAAAAGTATCGTCTGTTAATAGATATTCAATCATCTGATCGATTATTATTTCAAGTTTTTACTAAACCGATTATTGGTCCTATTTTTATTGAAATTATTCAGCGTGTTAAAGGGTATCAAGGGTTTGGAGAAAAGAATGTGAAAACATTGTTTGAATGCATGGAGAATACGATATAAACAAGCTGTTATGCTTGAGATATGAATGTATTGATCCATCAATGAGCAACTTTTAATACGCTATACTATTCAGTGTGTTTGAATCGATATAACAGCATACGTGATACACATCTTAAGTGAACAAAAGGCATTGTATTGAAGCTCTTCTTATATTAAATGAAAATTTAAAAATAAATGCAGCATTATTTGCTGCATTTATCAATCAATTGGATATAAAATGATTGATTATTTCCAATCATCATCATCATCTTCTTCTTCTTCTTTTTCATTTTTTCTTGTCGATTCAAATTTTTTTGATAAAGCCGATTTAAGTATGTCTTCTGTTGAATCATCTTTTTTTGTCTTTTTTTCTACATTAGAGATAGATTTTAATTTAAATTTACCATTTTTTGTACTCTGGATTTCTTCAAGTAAATCTTTTCGGCTTGAAGATTGTTTAGATTGGGTTTTATTGGTTGTGTTAGATATTCCTTGTGTCTCTGTTTTCAATGCTGGGGGAATAGGTGGTGTAGGGATCTCAGATGCTGTTGGCGGCGTAGTTTTAGCTCGAGATGGCGTTGGTGGTGATGTTAGTTTTGTAGTTGCAGCTCGAGGAGGAGGTGTTGGTGGAGTTTTAGCTCGAGATGGCGTTGGTGGTGATGTTAGTTTTGTAGTTGCAGCTCGAGGAGGAGGTGTTGGTGGAGTTTTAGCTCGAGATGGTTTTAGGGTTGATTTAACTTGCGTTTTAGGTAAAGGTGGTGGTGGAGCTAAAGGAGGAGATGATTGAGTCGTGGATACTATTTTCGGGTTGAGTTTTTTTTGAGGGGAAGATGTTGTATTTGGATTGCTGATTTCGCCATGTAGCGTACTATCTTCATCATTCAATTGATCATGTCGTATTAAAGTGACAGGATTTTTATGCTCTTTTTTGAATTTTTCTGTAACTTTATTCCCTATGCTTTTTAAGCGTGCTGTCATTTTATGACGCATAGGGTGCTTGCTTGATGTTTTTGTCTCTAATATGTCATTTTGAGTGGAATCTTTTTCTAAAGAAGGTGTTTTTTGATCTTTTTTTCGTTTTTTTATATCGGAAGATTTTGAAGTTAATGTTGAATTTAAAGGGAAAGATTCCGGAGATTCTGATTTTTTGTGGCCGCGTGATAAATTTTTAATTGATTTTACTAGTCGATGCAATCTGGTGTGTTTTGTTTGATGATCTGTATCGAGAGTCTCATCTATTGTATCGTTTGAAGTCTTCTCTTCAATGAGAGAGTCACTGATGGAGCTATTTTGAGATTGTTCTTTAATTGATGTTGATTCTGCTTTCTTTTTTGCTGCAAGTGCTTGTTGATCATTTTTTGAAATCTTTTGTCTTGATGCCAGTTTATTTTTTATTTTTTGAGACCATGATTTTTTTTCTGAAGCAATAGGTGTTGATTGTTCTTTTTCTGTTTCTTTTGCTTCTATTGTACTGTCGGATGTTGCAGTATGAATGGCTTCTTTTGTATTTTCAGATGACTGAAGAGAGGGGCCAATTTCTTCGTGAATATGCTCTTGTGATATGTTAGGTGTTGATTCAAAAGGCGTTACTGGTGTAGTATTTTTTTCTTTTTTGGTTGTAGAAGGTTCAGTTGTTTTGTCAGGTTTTACATTTGTTTTTTGTTGAGAGTTGACTTTGAAAGTCATTGTATTCTCATCATTTTTTTGATCGTTGTTTTCAATATCTAAAGTGAGTGAAATATCTGCTCCGCCTTGTTTATTGATCACAAATTGCATTTGATCATTAAAGTTCATTGCGGTTAATGAGTAAGCACTACAAACTTGTTGATTATTTTGATCCAATGTATAAATGGGAATAACAGTTCTTTCATTTAATGCTTTTGGTAAATAATTTAATTTAAGGCTGAGTGTTTGATTAGAAGGCGTTACAATTTTTACAGTATATGGAAACTTGTTGTTTTTTATAGTAGTAGGTGCTTGAAGCTGCTCTGTTTGCATCGGGTTAAGGGAGTGAATAGGGTTATTTGATACTCCTGGCATAAGATAGGCTTCCTTTATATAAGATTAAGCATTGATTACATCACTGATTTTTGATTGATTTTAGTATGCAAAGTATATTCTATTAGTATACAAAAAATTATATTTAT
>JAAOIJ010000042.1 GCA_015163815.1 Endozoicomonadaceae bacterium | reverse complement strand
GGACGACCTCTCGTTTCTGAATAATAAACTCCAAATGTTTCTTCAAATACTGCCCAAGGAATGATTCCAGATAATTGAATGAGTTCATGATCGAGATCAAGCTGATTGCTCAATTTATTTTGAAATAAATTTGTTTGTCGTGTCTGTGTGTCTTTTTCTTTCATTTTTTTCTCAGGTTTTATATCAGTAACAAGCAATAACTGGGAAATATTATACCACAAATTAACATATAATTAATTGAATTATATCATATTTATTGATTTTTCAGAATCGACTGACTAGGCTAGAAAGAACTATTTTTTAAAAAAATTAATCACTCACCCATATTTCCATTAGCTTTTAAATCAAATTCAGGATAAAATACAAAAAGGCTTTCCATAGTATATAGCACCGTACAATTCAAGAGCTGATGCTATCAACGAACGAATGAATCCATATGTTTATTCAATAGATTGATCAAATCATGAATTTTTCTTTTTTACACAAATTGTCCTCACCTAGATATTTTTATTATTTTTCAATAACGTATAATCCTTGGATTTTTTATATCTCATTGCTAGGCATCAGTATATCACTCACTTGGGGTCTTGCTTTTACAGCACCTGATTATCTACAAGGCAATAGTTATCGTATTATTTTTATGCATGTACCTGTGGCTTCATTAGCACTCAGTACTTATATGGCGATGGCTATAGCAGGCACCATGGGTTATATTTGGCGTATTAAATTAGCCTTTTTAGCGTCAAAATCTCTAGCAATCATTGGTTTTTCTTGGTGTACTTTAGCCTTGATCAGCGGAGCAATTTGGGGAAAACCAACCTGGGGCACTTGGTGGGTTTGGGATGCAAGACTGACTTCAATGTTTATTTTAGCTTTCCTATATTTAGGACAAATCATCTTGCGTTATACGATACAAAATACAGAGACTGCACATCGCGCATGCGCACTATTAGGCATAGTAGGATTAGTGAATCTACCCATTATTAAATATTCCGTAGAATGGTGGAATACATTGCATCAAGGTGCTTCTATTACCTTAACAAGTACATCTATTGCACCCGAAATGTTACACCCTTTACTATGCGCAATAGCCAGCTTTTATTTAATCACTGTATCCTTATTTTTTTATTATATGCAGTGTGAAATTTTAAAAACAGAATATCAAACAACATGGGCTTATAAAGTATTAGCCTCTAAAAATACCATGACACCGATTTCGCATTAAATAAATCAGCATCAAGAGTTAGATATGTATTTTGAAACTGGATATGAATTATTACTCATGGGAAAACACGGAATCTATGTGTGGAGCGTCACATTGATTACCATCAGCACCTTGCTTTTTCACGGCTGGTATTTACATTACATGAAAAGAAAAGTAATGAAAAAAATAAAAAAATATCATTTAAACGCTCAAAAACAAAAACCGATACCACCTACCTTTATGCCAGCTTCACAGGTTAAATCATGAACCCCATTCGACGTAAACGCTTGATTTTAATACTTGTAATTTTGACTGGCGTCTCACTGACAACGCTGCTTGCCGCCATCGCTTTAAAAGAGTCAATTAGCTTATTTTATACACCAACCAGCTTGATATCATCACAGACTCCTATTACAGGCAGCATTCAAGTAGGTGGCATTGTGGTTGAAAATTCTATTCAACGCGCTCCAAATAATTTAAAAAAACAATTTCAAATTACCGACAAACAAAACACCTTAACGATTGATTACACAGGTGTTTTTCCTGATTTATTTCGAGAAAACTCAGGCATTATCGCCTATGGCTCCTTCAAAGATCATGTTTTTTATGCCACAAAACTACTCGCCAAACATAGCGCAGACTATATGCCAAAAACAGTTGAACAAGCAATCAAAAAATTACACGACAAACAACTAAAAGTAAGCGCATTATGATTCCTGAACTCGGACACCTTTGTCTTATTCTGGCTTTATGCTTTTCTGCCTTATTATTGGTCATCCCTCCTTTAGGGCTGACATTAAAACGTCAAGCTTGGTATCAATTCGCTTACCCTCTCACATGGGGTCTCTTTTTATTAATTTTAACTGCGTTTTTATTACTCACGTTTTCTTTTATAACCAATGATTTTTCAGTAGCATATGTTGCTGCACATTCAAATACTCAATTACCTATTTGGTATCAAGTCAGCGCAGTATGGAGTGCACATGAAGGATCTATCTTAATGTGGATCTTAATACAAGCTGGCTGGATGCTAGCTGTTCTATTAAACGCTTCTTCTATACCAGAACATATGCTCATCCGTGTTTTATCAATTTTAGGTTTTATTATCTTTGGCTTCCTTTTATTTACCTTAGCTACCTCTAATCCTTTTTTACGTTATTTACCTTATCCTCCTCAAAATGGAGATGACCTCATCCCTTTATTACAAGATTTTGCACTGATTATTCATCCACCTATTTTATATATTGGTTATGTCGGTTTTTCTGTGCCTTTTGCATTTGTAACTGCATTATTAATCGCGCCTGAAAAACTATCCAACTGGAGCCGCTGGGTTCGACCTTGGACTTTAATTGCCTGGGCCTTTTTAACACTAGGCATTGCATTAGGCAGTTGGTGGGCATACTATGAATTAGGCTGGGGCGGCTGGTGGTTTTGGGATCCTGTTGAAAATGCTTCCTTCATGCCGTGGCTACTAGGCGTTGCTCTACTACATGCTTTAGCCATCGCAGAAAAGCGAGAATTATTTGCGCAATGGACTTTATTTTTAGGTATTAGCACTTTTGCTTTATGCTTATTAGGCACTTTTTTAGTGCGTTCTGGTTTATTAAGCTCAGTACATACTTTTGCAAATGATTCAGAGCGAGGGACCTACCTGTTATGTTTTCTATCCTTAGTGATTGGATTAGCCTTTCTTCTCTATGCTTATCGCGCAACACGCTTGTCTATCCCAAAACCATTTGACTGGCTTTCAACTGAAATGATGTTATTAATCAATAATTTATTATTAGGAACTGCTTGCTTTATTGTTTTACTAGGAACCCTATTTCCTTTAATTATGTCTTCATTAGACTGGGGTGACTTCTCAGTAGGACCGCCGTATTTTAATACGCTATTTACCCCTTTAACGATACTTACATTATGGGTTTTAGGCACAGGATTATCAATGCGCTGGCAAAAAACAGCGTTACCTGCTTTATTATCGCAATGGAAAAGCATGATCCCCATTGCAACTCTTTTAGCTGCCATCGCTTGTATTCTATTTTTAGATCATTTAACACCCACTTTATTTTTGGCGTTAACAGGATGTAGCTGGGTTGTAGCCGCTACCATACAGGATATAACCTATCGCTTTAAAAAAGCCGATAAAAAAGGATTATATCGTATTCGCCTAAATTACTGGGGAATGCATTGTGCACATCTTGGATTAGTGATGGCTATTTGTGGTGCTGCATTAACAACCGCTCTCAATCAAGAAAATGAAGTAAAAGTATTACCTGGTATGATCACAACTTTAGGTGACTATCAGTTCAGATTTGACGGGGTGTCTCGTGTAAAAGGCCCTAACTATCAATCACATCAAGCTAAAGTTACTATTTTTAAAAATAAACATCAAGTCGCAACACTGTATCCTGAAAAAAGACAATATTTAACGCAAACCGATATTACAACAGAAATAGCCATTGATCCTGGATTTTTTAGAGATTTATACATAGCCTTAGGAGAACCTTTAGAGGATCATAACTGGACAATACGATTCCAAGTCAAACCTTTTATTCGCTGGATTTGGCTAGGTGCAATTTTAATGGCACTCGGCGCCTTATTATGCGTTTGGGGCAGAAAACGTCATCCTAAAATCATGCAAACTAAAATACTAAGCCCTCAAATATGATGACTGATTATTTTTTTCAACATAAACGCTTACTTTTACCTTTCTTGATTTTTATCAGCTTAGTTGTTTTTTTATACCACCAACTCAATCAGCAACCTACAACTCATTTACGTCCATCTCAAGTACAATACTTGCCACAATTTGAATTACCCAATACATTCGATTTACAGCAAACAATTACCACTCAACAGATACTAGGCAAAACAGCATTAGTTCATATTTGGAGTCACTGGTGTACAGAATGTACAATAACGCATCCTCTTTTGATGCAAATTAAAAAACAAGGATACCAAATACATGGCATTCTGTATCGATCAGACGCTCATACTGTTAAAAATTGGCTTCAAATCCAAGGTAATCCATACACTTATCTTATACTTGACAATGGCTCTTTAACGACTAGTTTAGGTGTAAAAGGTACGCCTGAAACATTTTTAATCGATGCCACTGGACACATTATTTTACATTATCGCGGGGCATTGACTCATCATATTTGGCAAGAACACTTTCAGCCTATGTATGAGCAAGCCACCCACTCTACTCAAATAAAAAAATAGGTGATTATGATGCTTTTGATTCAATCTTTTCCCCTTATTATGTTCCTACTTTGCATGCCAGCAAACGCCACTTTAGATTCAAAACAATTAAATTCATCACAGCAATCGAGTTATCATAGTTTAACACATGAACTTCGATGCCCTTCGTGTCCAAATCAATCATTAGCTGACTCTCATTCAATGATTGCGCTAGATTTAAAAAAAGTCATCATTCAACAATTAAAAGACAAAAAAGATGAAAAAATAATTCGAAAAAACTTAGTCTCTCAATATGGTCCTAGCATCGAATATCGACCACCTGTCAATAAAAAAACATGGTTTCTTTGGTTTTCACCCTTTATTTTGATATGCATTGGCATTATTTGCATTATTCGAATCCGACGTCGTCATCATGTCAGAGGTGCTTATGACTGAATTTATTATCGTTGCGAGCTTATTAGTCAGCCTGGTTGTTTTATTATTAATCATTCACCTTGCTCCATTTAAAAAAAATAACAGCCTCAGTCTCTGCCTAGTATTAATCTTTCTAATTCCAAGCTGCACTTGGTATCTTTATCAAAAATGGGGAAATTATGATGCATTATCTGCAGATTTCATATTAAAACAAAAAACCTGGGATAACTGGCCTGAATTACTCGATAAACTAGATAAAGGATTAAGGAAACAGCCTAGTAATTATCATGCTTGGTATATACTAGGAGAGACTTGGATGAAAAATGGGCAATATTTAGAAGCTATTGATGCTTTTAATAAAGTATTAATCATCACCAATCGCGCGATTGAACCACTCTCTAAATATACGCAAGCTTGTTTTTTAGCCAATCAAAAATATGTCAATGAAGAAATTGAAGGCTTGATTAATGAAGTTTTATTACACGACCCTGATCATGCCGCGATGCTAGGCATCAAAGGCATTGGTTTATTTCAACATCAACAATATGCACTAGCCATTGAGGTTTGGGAAAAAATGCTACGATTTTCAGAGTCTACCCAACAAACTTTTACCATCAAATCTGCAATCAAAAAAGCAAAGAAACGACTAGAAGAAACTTCCTCATCAAGCCATGAAAATAATAGGCTATCACCAATGTAATCGATCATTCATATTCTTTATCTTCCAATAAAAAAATCTATTTCATTATATCAATACACGTCAATGCGATTGTTTTTTAATCGATACAAACCCCATACAATAAAAAAGACTCAGCACAAATGATTTAATCAAAGGAAACTTCGTGATACACTGGATACGATCAAGTGTACAAAAATCTTTATAAGGATCCTCTATGCGTCTAAAATGCATCAAACTGATTGGATTCAAATCATTTGTTGAAGCAACTACAGTTTCTTTCCCTTCTAATTTATGCGCAGTTGTAGGACCTAATGGTTGTGGGAAATCAAATATTATTGATGCTGTTCGATGGGTAATGGGTGAATCTTCTGCGAAGAATTTGCGCGGAGAATCCATGATGGATGTAATCTTTAAAGGTTCAAAAAAAAGAAAACCAGCAGGTTTTGCTCAAATTGAATTACTATTTGATAATCAAGCTGGACGAATTACTGGGGAATATGCAGCTTATGCAGAAATTTCAGTTAAACGCAGACTCAGATCAGATGGACAAAATTATTATTTTTTAAATGGAAGTAAATGTCGCCGTCGCGATATCATGGATATCTTTTTAGGAACAGGACTAGGTCCGCGCAGTTATTCTATTATTAGCCAAGGCATGATTTCTCATTTAGTTGAATCAAAACCAGAAGAACTGCGTTTTTTTTTAGAGGAAGCTGCCGGTATTTCTAAATACAAAGAGCGTCGCCGAGAAACAGAAAATAGAATGAAGCGAACACTGGAAAATTTAGACAGGCTCACTGATTTAAGGGATGAATTAACAAAACGTTTATCGCATTTAAAACATCAAGCTGAAAATGCAGAAAAATATAAAACGTATCAAGAACAATCTAGAATAAAACAAGCACAATCACAAGGGATTCGATGGAAAAGTTTTCATGAAACACTACAAAAAATACAACTCAAACGATCTACTTTTGAAACAAAAATGGAGTCGCATATTACAAAACAAGTACACTATGATACACAGTTAGACAAGTCACGCATTATTCAACAAGAACAACAAGAACAATTTCAAAAAAAACAAGCAGATTATTATCAAATTAACAATCATATTACACGAATCGAACAAACATTAGCGCATCAAACTGAACGCTGCCAACAACTCTCGAATGATTTAAAAAACAATCAACTATTACAATCAGAAAATGAAAAACAGCTCGATACTGACCAATCAGCTCTCATAAAAATCGCTCACCATCTTGAACAACTCAGTCCAGAAAAAAATCAATCATCCGCCTACCAAGAAGAATTAGAATCAAACGTTCAGATTGCTGAAGAACGAATGGCTGACTGGCATCATCGGTGGGATATTTGCATTGAAAAAAGTAATGAAAAACAACGTGAAGCCGAAGTGCTGCAATCGAATATTCAACATACTGAACACATTATCACAAGGCTACAAGAGCAGATTGCGCATCATCAAGTTGAGTTAAAAACATTAGATATCCATACACTACATAGTACATCAGATCAGTTAAAAAATGATTTATCAGCACAGCAAAATGTATTAGAATCCTTAAATAAAAATATCAACACAATCAATCAATTAATACAAACACAACAAAATAATGTCATCACAATAACGCAGAAACAACAAACATGTCATGAAAACTACTGCAAAACACAAGGCCAATATTCTTCATTAATAGCACTACAAGAAGCTGCAGAACAATCAGAAGAAAACCCAGCAGAATGGCTAGCTGAAAAAGCACTTGATCATACTCACACAGTATCCAGTTTACTCAAAGTAGAAACGGGTTGGGAGTTAGCTGTTGAAACGATTTTAGGTGAATTTTTACAAGCACGTCTTATCGATCGTATTGAATCACTATCCCCTATTATTGATCATCTAGATCAAAAACAAGTCAATTTTATTATCGAAGCTCAAACAAAAACACTGAATATCATACAGAATAGAAAACCTTTAACAGACTATGTGTCTGGTGTTAATTTAACCATATTGAATCAAGTATATTGCGCTGATTCTTTAAAAGAAGCATGGGCTATCCGTAAAAGTCTCAATGCTGACACATCTGTCATTACGCAATCCGGTATTTGGATGGGGCAAGATTGGATTCGGATCCCTAAAATAAAAAACCCAGAGTTGACTTTATTACATCGACAAAAAACACTCGCAGAATTAACACAGCAATTAAACAAAATAGCATTAGAACGTGAAACCTGTGATCAATTGCTCTCAGTAGAACAAAAAAAATGCGATCAAATCGCTCATCAAGCAAATGAACTCATTTTACAACGTAATACTGAAAGTCAAAAATTAGGCGAATTAACAGCGGCGCATCAAGCTCAAAAACAACGTATTAACAATGAATCGAACCGCCGAGACACCACTGAAGAACAATGTAAAAAGGCACAATCACAACAAAGTATTGAAAAAGAAAAATTAATGGAATATCGAGCTATACTTGAATTGCTTTTAGATACCATGCAAACCCATTTATCTGAACAAGACATACTCCGTGATGAAAAAGAAACATTACAAATACAAATCACAGATCACCGTCTCGCTTTAACAACACATCAAGATAATGCACATGATTTATCATTACAATATAAACAACTAGAAACACAGCATGACGCACTAAAGCAAGCAATAGACCGCGCAACGGCTCAAAAAATACGTATCGAAAAAATAGTAGAAGAACTGAATGTATCATTAAAATCTGTGCAAACAATACAAACTGATAATCTATCCAATGAATTAACTGAACAACTTGAACAACAAAGTCTTGCAGAAAATCAAATGAATACGGCTCGCATGACACTAGATGACATCACTGAATCATTAGCAGTATTTGAAAAACAAAAACATGAACTTGAAAGTACTTTACAACAATATCGAACACAAATTGATACTTTACGTCTAGAAGAACAAGAAATCAAAGTACGCAGTGAAACCATAGAAGAACAATTAACAGTAGATCAATTTAATATAGAACACATACTCCGAGACTTACCAAAAGAAGCAACAGAAAATCAATGGACTCAAGAGATTGAAAAATTAGCTTCCAAAATTCAACAACTCGGCCTCATTAATCTAGCAGCTATTGATGAATATGATCAACAATCTGAACGTTTACATTATTTAAATCATCAAAATGATGACTTACAAGATGCATTGAATACTTTAGAGAAAGCCATTGAAAGAATTGATCAAGAAACAAAACAACGATTTGAACAAACTTTTAATGCTGTAAACGAAGGTTTAAACACTTTATTTCCTCGTATTTTTGGTGGCGGGACAGCTTATCTGATCCAAACGGATGATGACATACTGCGAACAGGCATTACTATCATGGCGCAACCACCTGGAAAAAAAAATACAACCATTCATTTGCTATCAGGTGGTGAAAAAGCACTCACGGCGATTGCTTTAGTATTTTCTATTTTTAAATTAAATCCTTCTCCTTTCTGCATGCTAGACGAAGTTGATGCGCCGCTTGATGATGCCAATGTTGGGCGATATATCAAGATGGTAAAAGAAATGTCTGAGCATATTCAATTTATTTATGTCACGCATAATAAAATTGCCATGGAAGAAGCTCATCAACTCATTGGTGTCACCATGCATGAACCAGGTGTTTCTCGCCCTGTCTCAGTTGATATTGATGTGGCAGCTGAAATGATATCAACATAATATACACATCATATGACATGATGTGTATATCGCATCGTTACAGGCATTGCTATACAATAAACAATATAACATCTCAGGATAAATTATTCATTTTTCAATCAGTCATATCCAATAGATTCAAAACACTGGAACAATATATGTTAAAAAAAAATGTCATTTCTTTCTTCTGGATAACTATTTGTTGCTTAGGCGGCTTTGCCGGTCTCATGACACAGTTTCAAATAACAGCAGGTCAAAATGATCATGCTGGCATTTCACAACTACAAACGGAGGTAATAGACTATTTAATCAAGTCGCTTAACTGCGGCACAGAGTCGTTTGAATGCCATGTAAAGATAGCACTGCATTCTGATTATTTCAATAATCAAAAATTTAACAAACAATTGATCGACCTTTTAATGACAAAAATTACCCTTAAAACGCAACCTCCAACTCAAAACGAATTCAATATAGAGAATTTAAAAAAATTATTCATTATGATTTTGACTCATGATCCCACACAAATCGACACATTCAAAGAATACATAGCCAACATCATATTCAATGAAAAGATAGATATCATGCCAAATAATCAGCAATTATTTTTATTTTTAATAGACATAGTCGTCACAGCAGATGATCGTTTTATCATACATTCTCTCCAATATCAGCTCACCAGCCTACTGCATAAAAAGCAATTTAAAAAAGTAGACGCGATATTAGATATCGTTACACCCATCTACCCTGCTTTAAATATTTTTTATGATTTCACCTTGATAGATATAAAAGATTATATTTTTCAAAACCGTCACACAGATTATCTACGATTATTATCTAAACATATGAAGCATCCTAATATTAAAAAATTATATGCACTACATCAACATATTCTAACATACAGACCCATGACATGGATCCAGGATTCACCAACTACCTCATTTCAAAAAACACTATTCCAAGCTATCCAAAATAGAGAGCCACAGAAAACACTAAAAACACAGATACTAAAAGACGAGGAAAAATTAAAATGTTGCCAGATCAGCATTCAAAATAACACGCTGTTATTGTATTCCGAAATGCTTAAGGTTGGATTTATGCCTGAATCTGATGAAAATAAAGTCGAACTAATAAAATTCATTATGTCTAACGTTCTGGTTCAAGTCACAAGAAATGAGCAATTTGGTCATTTATTTACGTGCTATATACAATATCTTATAGAGAGTAACGCTAAAGATAAAATAGCTGATCTTGCCAATCAATATAAGATACCTATTATTTTATATACTATGTTTTGTCAACATCCTACCCGACAACAATCAAATGTACAGTATTTAACAAATTCTCATTTCAACTTAGATATTCCTTATACCTTTATATATCAAAATGAATCGTACGAGATAAATGCTGTAGAATTAGCTCAGTATGTAAAGGTATCTCTTTATCCTTAATCAGCATTTTTCTTCTTTCAAGAAACATTAACTACAATCAAACGTTTATTACAACAAGCAGGAAAAGATAAAAATAAACAATACAGCTTGCATGAGCCAGAAGTCATCTGCATAAGTAAAGGAAAAACGCATCAAAAGTATGAGTATGGAAGCAAGATATCTATCGCTATCACGCACATAAAAAGGCTTTATTTTCAGGGAGTAATCTCATTTGGGTTGTCTATATAATGCTGAGGCTTTAAATAAAATCGTGTGCGATATCAATGAAAAAAAACCTCGCCAAGTCAAACAGGTTGAGGTGATAGAGGGCATAAAGTAGACTATTGTGATGTGTTTATATCAAGGCAATACAAAGGAATGAATTCTGCCTTAAAGACAAAACTCGCAAGACGAAGCCCAATTGAATCACATATTGGCTACATGAAAATAGAAGAAAAACGATTTAAAAAACATGCTGAAAGGTAGGATTGGAGATGAAATAAAGACTATTTTATTCGGAGTTGAGCATCATTTACAATAATTGATTGCTTAGATAGCATGGCTTTTTTCGTGCCTGAATTTTTTCACCTCAAGATCTATCCTTCATTCGTTTAAATTATTTTTTCAAAAAAATAGTTTGAGACCTTTGCAACAAGAGAATAAATTTTATTTTTTTTCAAAAAAAAATGATAAAATGAGTCGTATTTCGTTCTATTTTAAGAGGATTCCATCTAAATTTAGCATTTTAGACAGAATCCTCCTGGAAATGCTAAAAATCATGATTTATTTTATTACTCGCTTTTAATAAATTAACACAGATTACTTTTAAATAAGCCTGCGTTAATACTTTTTCGGCACTAAAATATTTCGCTTTAGTGAATAAAAAAAGACGTTTTAAAGTCCCAAAACTCTGCT
>JAAOIJ010000003.1 GCA_015163815.1 Endozoicomonadaceae bacterium | reverse complement strand
GAAACCATCAGTCTAATTGACTTTCTAGGACGACCTCTTGTTTCTGAATAATAAACTCCAAATGTTTCTTCAAATACTGCCCAAGGAATGATTTCAGATAATTTAATGAGTTCATGATCGAGATCAAGCTGATTGCTCAATTTATTTTGAAATAAATTTGTTTTTCGTGTCTGTGTGTCTTTTTCTTTCATTTTTTTCCCAGGTTTTATATCAGCAACAACCAATAACTGGGAAATGTTATACCATAAATTAACATGTAATTAATTGAATTATATAACATTTATTACTTTTTCAGGATCGACTACATATTTGGGTAATTTGGCCCTCCACCTCCTTCAGGTGTTTCCCAGATAATATTTTGACTTGGATCTTTAATATCACATGTTTTGCAGTGGATACAATTTTGAGCATTAATCACAAATTTCTTAGTGAAATCATTTTGCTCTACTACTTCATACACACCAGCAGGACAATAACGTTGTGCCGGTTCTGCATATAAAGGTAAATTAGCTTCAATAGGAATGTTTGCTTGTTGTAATTTTAAATGACACTTTTGATCTTCTTCATGATTGGTGTTCGATAAAAAAACAGAAGATAAACGGTCAAATGTAATCTTTGAATCTGGTTTAGGGTAAATAATGGGTTGAACATATTGTGCCATTTTTAATTTTTTAAAGTCAGGTATCTTTTCATGCAACGTCCAAGGAATTAATTTGCTATTACATAATAAATTCATATAATTTATAGCTCCTCCTAATAAAATACCAAATTGATGAATTAAAGGAGTAAAATTACGATGCGCATATAATGATTGATAAACCCAAGACTTATGAAATAAT
This sequence comes from Endozoicomonadaceae bacterium, assembly GCA_015163815.1. Lineage (GTDB taxonomy): Bacteria > Pseudomonadota > Gammaproteobacteria > Pseudomonadales > Endozoicomonadaceae > JAAOIJ01. Next base: position 1,722 of record JAAOIJ010000003.1, on the reverse strand, counting down.
TGCGTATATTCTGATAAGGTCAGATCTGGCTTTTTTTGATTTAATGCTTCAAAAATACATTCAGCTGCAATCATGCCAGATTTCATAGCAGTATGAGAGCCTTTTATTTTTGCACTATCTAAAGTTCCAGCATCACAGCCAATTAATAGCCCACCAGGAAAAATCATTTTAGGCAATGATTGAATGCCTCCTTTAGTGATCGCTCTGGCACCATACGACAATCTTTTTCCATTTTTCAAAACAGATTGTACTATTGTATGTCGTTTAAATTGTTGAAATTCTTCAAATGGATCTAAATAAGGATGCGTATAATTTAAGTCAACAACTAAGCCAACGACAACTTCTCTTTCACTTAAATGATACATAAAACCACCACCGGTTGTCTGTGTATTTGACAAAGGCCAACCAGTTGAATGCATAACCTGTCCTATTTTTTTACTTTGATCCGACACTTCCCATAACTCTTTAAATCCTAAAGCATAATGTTGAGGATCTTGATTTTCATCTAAATCAAATTTTTTGATTAATTGTTGTCCTAAATGTCCACGGCATCCTTCTGCAAACACTGTATATTTAGCTCGAATTTCAACACCTGGCAAAAAAGTCGATTTTTTATCTCCATTAGAAGCAACGCCCATATCTCCTGTTATGACACCTTTGACTTGATTATTTTCGATAATTAATTCATGTGCAGAAAAACTTGGAAAAATTTCTACACCTAATGTTTCAGCTTTTTCAGCTAGCCAACGACAAAGATTTCCTAAGCTAATCACATAATGATCTTTATTTTTCATACTTTTAGGTAAAAACAAATGAGGAATTTTAAAGGCTCTTTTTTTATTAAAAAAATAGAATACATGATCTTGTGTCACTTTTGTAGTCACAGGTGCATTCTCAGCTTTCCAGTTTGGAAATAATTCATCTAAAGCGCGCGTATCAAATACAGCACCTGATAAAATATGCGCACCTACTTCAGATCCTTTTTCTAGAACACAAATATTCAAAGATTGCTTATTTTCTTTTGCTTTTTGCATTAACCGGCAAGCTGTAGATAATCCTGATGGCCCAGCACCAATAATGGCTACATCAAACTCCATACATTCTCGTGTCATCGCTATGCTCCTTCATTATTTGATAAAAATAAAGTAAGTGTATCATAATGCTAGCATTGCCTTCATTACAAAAGACAGGGGCATTTTGACTATCGTGGACATATCAAGATAGGATGAGTGAGTCTTCATTACATATCATGAATCAAAGTATTTATAGATTAATCATCATATCTTGCTGAAAATTTGAGTAAAACATCATAATCTTATAATGCTTTTATCAATGATATACTGCCATTAGTGATATCAAATGCAATGCTTTTTCTTGTATTTTTTCACACATATAATAGATCTAATAACGCCTATTCATATCATTTATATCTGTAAGATGTGTCATATTTTTTACATCACAATCGTATCAATTATCATATTTTTATATTCTTTTTGATCAATAAAATCAAAATTTGAAGTCATGAATACAATTGACAGGCACATCATTTTTAAGCTTTTTGAATTTATTGTTGTCTAAGTTTTAAATACTGCCCAAGGCATCATTTCATGATTGAGATCAAGTAGATTGCTCAATTTATTTTGAAATAAATTTGTTTGTCGTATCTTTTTCTTTCATGTTTTTCTAAGGTTTTATATCAGAAATAACCCATAACTGAAAAAT
>JAAOIJ010000041.1 GCA_015163815.1 Endozoicomonadaceae bacterium | reverse complement strand
TAAGCTGTTTTCCAAGGGCAAAACTTAGAGGGAATATCTCTCCAAGGAGAGCCTGTATATAATTTCCATAATATAGCAGATATAACATTGCGATCATTTTTCCATCGATGACATTGATTTTTTTTCATAATTATTTGTAATGTTTTCCAAAGAATATCAGTTAAAAAATCTCTAATCATAAGTTATTACTCTTTTTTTAAAAAAAGAGTGTCGTGTATTTTAAAATAAAAAGCAATCTATAAATGATTTTCAGATTGAGGACACGCCCTAGTCTTTTTATATCAGGGAGTTCTTCATGTGAATACTGTTTTGATATAGGCATACTAGGATTAGTTTGTATACTATAAGCCATATTCATTTCTTCTTTTCATGTGTATTTATCAGTGATTAATCTATCAGTATTTTTAACATTTAGCACAGCATTATGTTGCCAAGTATAATAAGATAAAAAAATAGCACTCAAAATAAATCATACTGTATGGTCGTCATATCAAAAGATAATGAAATGCCTTTTGTAAAACATATCAATACGCATCCTTGATAAAATATCAAGATAGATCATATCAATGTTCACTCTCTTCATTCTGTCTCTCTACGTATGAAATCTTCATTATTCTAGACAGTTTTTATACAAATTAAGTTTCATCTTCTTAGAAAATTATTATCATGAATTAAAAATCCCAATTTTAAATAATAAATATTATAAAAATCAATATAATAGTCGTCATTTTATAGTATAATACTTCTCAGTTATACATTATTTTTAATAGAGAATCAGAGAGAAAATACATAAACTGGATAACAAGACCTTTTTATTAATATTTTTCTACATCTTATAACGCCTATTCATGCATGAGTCATACTCGGTAATATGATTCCACTGGCATGATAAAAAAAGCAAACTACATCCATTGATCAGAGTTATCCTTTTTTAGCTTATATATCAACACATGCCTCATTTTTAAAATTCCAAAATAGCAATTGAACAATCACATCAATATACATGCATACAGCATGTTCATAAAAAATTTAAAAATGATTCAAATCAACTACTTATAAATATTAAAAGAAAAATAAACAATACAAAAAGGAGTATGCATTTCAAAAAAAAGATGCTTGAGTACATTATTGAGTTAATCAATCAAAAAAGATAAGCAAACATGATAGCGTTTATATCAACCGAAATACATTATATTGCAAAAGGAAAAACAGACAAGCTTTATGAAGTTGAAAACTAAGCATTAATTGCTGAATGCATCAAAAAGCATTATCTGTACAAGTTATGTCGCATACAGGATCTTTTGATGGTGAGCATACATTACAAGATATTGTAGAAGAATATAGAATAAAATGAGCGATTAAATCCAATTTTTACATGTCGAGGCTATCGAAATTATAAAATAAATACTTCCAATATTTATTGCAGAAAACAACAGAAATGACAGCAGTTTAAAAAAAAACTGAAGCGATGAAGCATCATAGCAGTGCATATTAGGCAGATGCAATTTGAAACAAACTACGCAGAAATAGGTTAAAAGGACTATCTGATCACCTTCCAAGCTATTTTATTCGAAATCGGACATAATCTAAGACCTTTGCAATAAGCAGTTCAATGAATAATTTATGTGTTTTTTTATTTAAACAATACATAAATTACTTCATTTTTTAAACTATGTTAATAAAAAAGATCATATCAGGAGTCTTTGTTGTCTTATTACAAAGGTCTCAATCTATGCGACTGTTTAAGTCTTAGGTCTGTCTCTATCTTTTAGTGAACAGACCTGGGTTGGTCTCGAACCTGATTTTTTTATACCTATTCCTAGCTTAAAATCATTTTTTACAAACAGTCAAAATAATCTTTTTTATATTGTTTATCCTCTATTAAGATAGATAGATTGCTTCAAAATCGATTCAATCTGTATTCAAGAAGTGATGATGATGTCTTGCAGTTGTTTTCTGATATAGAAAACAACTGAGTTCACTGTTATTATCTTTCCATTAATAATTCATTCACACGTTTCACGTAATCACTCGGATTACTCAATTGTTTACCACTTGAAAGTTGTGCCTGTTCAAATAATGTTAAGGCTAACTTATCAAATTTAGCTTGATTATCAATAGATTCCAACTTTTTAACAATCAGGTGAGATAAATTAATTTCCATGATTGATTTTGTTTCTGGCATGTCTTGTCCCATAGATTTCATCATTTGACGCATTTGCTCTCCTAATTCATGCTCACTTGCAACCAAGCAAACAGGCGAATCAATCAAACGATCTGTGACACGCACAGAAGCAATTTCATTTTTTAAAGCTGTTTCAATACGCTTTAAAAAAGATTCTTTTTCTTTATTCAAGGATTCAACTTCTTTTTTATCTTTCTCGCTACTTAAATCACCTAAATCTAATTCAGAGTGACTAATATCTTGAAATTTCTTGTCTTTAAACTCTGTTAAATTCGTCATTAACCATTCATCTATACGACTTGTTAATAATAACACTTCAATATTTTTCTTACGAAAAACTTCTAAATGTGGGCTGCTTTTTGCAGCCTCATAATTACTAGCACATAAATAATAAATTGATTTTTGCTCGCTTTGCATGCGACTGATATAATTTGCTAAGGAAATATTTTGTTTGTCATTTTGACTTTGAGTTGATGTAAATCGTAATAATTCAGCAACTGCTTCTTTATTTGAATAATCTTCAGCAGGTCCTTCTTTCAATACATCGCCAAAAGTATCCCAAAATTTTTGGTATTCATCAGGTTCATTTTTTGATAGCTTAGACAGCATATTTAAAACGCGTTTCACTAAAGAAGCTTTAATATTTTCTGTTTGACTATCTTTTTGTAATAATTCACGAGATACATTTAAAGGTAATGTTTGAGAGTCTAAAACACCTTTCACAAATCGCAAATACAATGGAAGAAATTCTTCTGCATTATCCATAATGTAGACACGTTGAACATATAACTTTAATCCACGTGGTGTATCTCTATTATATAAATCAAACGACACTTTAGAAGGAATATATAATAAACTCGTATAATCTAATTTGCCTTCCACTTGATTATGAGACCATTTTAATGGTTCATTAAAATCATTACTAATGTGTTTATAAAATTCAATATATTCTTTACTATCAATTTCTTTTCTAGAACGGGTCCAAAGAGCTGTTGCTGTATTAACAGTTTCCCATTCAATCACTTGTTCTTTTTTAACCGATTTTTCGTCATCATCACCATCCGACGATTCATCTGATACGTCATTTACTTTCATCATTTTCACAGGTAATGAAATATGATCGGAGTATTTTTTGACAATAGAGCGAACTTTCCAATCTTCAGTAAATGATTTTTGGTCTGATTTTAAAAATAATATAATTTTTGTACCGCGTGACTTTTTATCAATGGCTTTAATATCAAATTCACCTTCTCCTGCAGAGGACCAATATACACCTGATTTTTCACCTGCTTTGCGAGTTTCTACAACAACTTTGTTTGCAACAATAAATGAAGAATAAAAACCAACACCAAATTGACCAATTAAATGCGTATCTTTTTTTTGATCGCCTGTCATTTTTTTTAGAAATTCACTTGTACCAGATTTTGCAATAGTGCCTAAATTATCAATCACTTCTTCTCGTGTCATCCCAATACCATTATCTTCAATGGTCAGTTGATTATTGTTTTTATCCAAAATAATATGAATATTTAAATCAGGATCATCTTCTAATAATGCTTTATTCGTTAAAGAAGAAAAACGAAGCTTATCAGCTGCATCACTTGCATTTGAAATGAGTTCTCTTAAAAATATCTCAGGATTAGAATACAGAGAATGAATCATTAAATTCAGTAATTGTTTCACCTCTGTTTGAAAGCCTAATGTTTCTGTTTCAGTTTCAGTTTTTTTTGACATAATCAACCCCTTCTTATCGTTTGTATAAATATATAGTAAAAAAATGCTTACCTTCATACAGTGAGGACGATTCTGTTTTTTTCAAGGCAAAATCTATAATATGAGACAATACAATGACATAAAAAACCACTAAATAACTGATAATACTAGTTATTTAAACATTTAAAATAATCAGCGTTGTTTAGCAAATGACAGATAAGGATTGGGTATTGTATCATTATGATAATGCAATCATAGCGCATCGATCAATCAAAAGCATTCAATGTAAAAAGCTACAATGCAGCTATTACACAAGATAGATTGGCATAATACCTATTACTCTGAAGCATTGTAATAAAAAAAATATATGATGACTGTTAAAAAAAATAGTAATCAATCTAGATAGTCGCCCTTTAAAAACCAATCAATATGATACTATCAATTAATATATAATACATTGCATGATATAACATTTATTGTTTTTCAGGATCAACACAATCGTGTGAAATATCAATGAAATAATACCTAGCCAAATCAAACAGGCTTTTGTTGATAGAGATAACAAAGGACTTAACATAGTATTTTGTGATGTGTTGACATCAGTACATCGCAAAGACAGAAACCCTGCCTTAAATCAAAATGTAGTGCAATTGAACAACACATGGGTTATATGAAAACAGAAGGAAAACGACAACAGAATAGACTGAAAGGTAAAAATTGCAGATGAAATGAATGCTATTTTATGTGAACCCGGGCATTATTTATGATGCTTGCTTGGATAGCATGGCTTTTTTTGTGCCTGATTTTTTTCATACCAATCACTGTTACTAAGTCGTTTAAATTGTTTTTTCATGATAGCTTAACTAGGGCGTGTCCTCAATCTGAAAATCATTTATAGATTGCTTTTTATTTTAAAATACACGACACTCTTTTTTTAAAAAAGAGTAGTAACTTATGATTAGAGATTTTTTAACTGATATTCTTTGGGAAAGAATACAAATCATTATGAAAAAAAATCAATGTCATCGATGGAAAAATGATCGACATGTTATATCTGCTATATTATGGAAATTCATATCCAAAATAGCATTGAATTCTACGAGCATCAATACTATCTGTCATCTGTTTTATGTTTTATCATGTGAGGACACATACTGTATAAAACCTTATAAAAATCTTAACGTGTCGCACT
>JAAOIJ010000040.1 GCA_015163815.1 Endozoicomonadaceae bacterium | reverse complement strand
TATTTATAAATCAAGGCATCTTGTTGAAAATTTATTTGCTAGATTAAAACATTTTAGAAGTATTTCAACTCGTTTTGATAAGCTAGCTAGGCATTTTAAAGCGATGATTTATATTGCGTGTGCTATTATTTGGGTGAATTCAGAATGAGGACACGCCCTAGCTAGATTGAAGCCATGTTACTCGATTTGATAACGCATATAAACACATTAAGTATATGATTTGTAATTATTTTTACACTACATGGATTCATTAAAAATGAAAATATATTCTAGTCTGTTTCAGAATAATAAGCAGTATTTTATGATTTTCAGATTGAATACGCGCCCTAGTATTCTTTATTAGGGTATAAAATGTTATAATGGATATCTTGCCACATTGAAAACGAAGGATCGCTAGTATATGATGCCAAACCTATTGGACAAAAAGACAACACAAATCAAGCAATGGGTAGCACAACAACTCCATACCCTTCATTTGGATAGTCATATTGTAAAATATGTTGAAATACCAGGTGATGCCAGTGAAAGGCGTTACTATCGTATTTATACTGCTTCATCAAAAACATACATTCTATCAGTTTTACCTCAATATGATAAAAGTAGCCAAGCTTTTATACAGCTATCGAAGCATTGGTTAAAAATTCAGGTAATACCTGAATTTAATATCAGGTTATCAGAAATACATCGGCCTTTACATCTAAAGATGAAATCATGAAAGCGATGTTATTAGCTGTAGGGCGAAGGTCGCGATTAAAGCTACTCACGAATACGATACCTAAACCTTTGATCACCATTCAAGGGAAACCATTAATTATATGGCACATTGAGGCGCTTGCTCGTGCGCATATCACAGAGTTAATTATCAATTGTTTTTGGTTAAGTCAGGTCCTGAAATCTTATTTAAAAAATGGACAAGCATGGGGTGTCAATATTCATTATTCTGAAGAAACAGTTCGTTTAGGAACAGGAGGCGGTATTAAAAAAGCTTTACCTTTGCTGGGTTATCAAGAGCCTTTTTTATTAATCAGCAGCGATATTACAACAAACTATCCTTTGGATCAATTAGCGAAAAAAAAAATACCAACGCAGCGCTTAGGACATATTGTCTGCATTCATAATCTTTCCTATCACGCACAAGGTGATTATGGATTACATCAAACATTCGTTCAATTGAAATCTCCAACAAGAGAATCTTTCACTTTTGCTAGCATTGCACTGATTAAACCGACATTATTCGAGCATATTTCAGATGATATTTTTCCTATTACAGTCCCCTTTGATCAAGCAATTCACAAAAAAAACTATCAGGAGAGATTTTCACAGGGTATCATTGTAATGTCGACATCCCAAAACGACTCGAACAAGCGAGACAAGATCGAAATACTGGATTCATTAAGAGTTATTTGAGTTAAAATATGAGAATTTATCTGCTGATTTTAATCGTAATAGGATTTTTTTGGGGTGGCTTTTTAGGTGCTCTATTTGGAGGCTTATTAGGTGCTTGGTTTATTCAAGCTCAATCAGCCCCCTTATTTCATTCAACACGATCATTACAAAAAAAAATAAAAACACAACGTGCTTTTTTTAAAACAACTTTTTTAGTGATGGGATATTTGGCTAAAAAAGATGGGCATATTTCTCAAGCAGAAATTCATATTGCCAATCAATTAATGGAACAAATGCGTCTGACAACTGCTCAAAAAAAAATGGCCATTGCTTTATTTAACCAAGGTAAATCACAAGTATTAAATATACCGAATATGATAGCTGACTTTAAAAAAAATGTAATATCAAAACAATTACACTTTGTTTTTCTTGAAATTCAATTGCAAGTTGCTTCTGCTGATGGCAATTTACATCAATCTGCAAGATACGTATTACTTGAAATTTGCACTTTATTAGACTTGCCAGCTTCAGTCTTAGAAGAATTACAACGTCAAATGCAGGCCAATCACAATTTCCATGATAAGCCCTTTGGCTCTCATCAATACACCACTTCTTTTTCAGATAAAAAACGGATTCAAGAAGCGTATAATTTACTAAAAGTAACCTCTAATTCAACCTTGCAAGAAATTAAAACAGCTTATCGAAAACTGATCAATAGACATCATCCGGATAAATTAATTGCAAAAGGACTACCTGAATCCATGCTAGAAATTGAAAAACAAAAAGCACAAAAAATTCAAGCTGCATATGAATTATTACAAATCATTCATAAGAAAAAATAAGCATCTCTATTGGTTATAAAAGCGCATCAACCTCTATGCTTGTCAGACTATATCATCACAAAACAGGGTCTGTCTTCAATGTAAAAATCATTGATAGATTGAGACTTTTGCAATAAGAAAATAAATTTCAAATAATTTTTATTTTTTTCAAAAAAAAATGATAAAATGAGTCGTATTTCGTTCTATTTTAAGAGGATTCCCTCTAAATTTAACATGTTAAACGGAATCCTCCTGGGCATGCTAAAAATCACAACTTATTTTATTACTCGCTTTTAATAAATTAACACAGATTACTTTCAAATAAGCCTGCGTTAATACTTTTTCGATACTAAAATATTTCGCTTTAGTGAATAAAAAAAGATGCTTTAAAGTCCCAACACTCTGTTCAATGACCCAACGTGTTTTTTTGATTATTTTATTTCATGATGATCTAAAGCCTTATTGCTAGAAGATTTATTCATAATACCATCTTTTAAATTTTGATTATTTAAAAGCTTCCTGTTTTTTGTAGAAGTATATCCTTTATCAGCAAGCATTCTGACGCTAGGTTTAATTTCTATAAAGTCTGTATTATGCGCGATTGCATAATCAATTTTTTATGTTGGTTGTAAAGGTAGATCAAAAAGAG
>JAAOIJ010000039.1 GCA_015163815.1 Endozoicomonadaceae bacterium | reverse complement strand
GCTTGTGGGTACTGAGCTTGTGGGTACTGAGCTTGTGGGTACTGTAGATACCACACTTGTGGGTGCTGAGCTTGTGGGTACTGAGCTTGTGGGTACTGAGCTTGTGGGTACTGAGCTTGTGGGTACTGAGCTTGCGGGTACTGAGCTTGTTGTTGGTACTGAGCTTGTTGTTGGTACTGAGCTTGTTGTTGGTACTGAGCTTGTGACTGCTGGGCTTGTGGATTCTGAACTTTTATATCGTTAAAATCTAAATTCTGAGCTGATGCTTGAACTTCTGATGCTTGAGTTTGTGAATTCTGATCTAATACTAGCTTACAAGCTTGTAGAACAGCTTCTGAATTCTTCGCTAGAGCTTGTTGACTCATAGGCTGTGAAGCAACACATATAGGATTCATTTCTGATTGTTGACATACTTGTGTTGCCTTTATTTTTTTGAATATTTCAAATATATTAGAATATACGTTTTCATCAGCAAAAAAATTGTGATCAGGATGGTAATATATTTTTTTCATCGATTCTTCTAATTTAGTAATATTTATTTCATTAAAAAGACCGCTATTTAGAATATAGTTAATCTGATACCTATAATTCTTAAATCTTTTACGTATGATTTTTATAATGTCTGCTTGTTTGCTTTTTAAAGCTAACAGGGCTATTTCTGAATAAATAAGCAAGAAGTTCATATAGTCTCTTTTTATGATGCTAAAATCTAAACATTGTTCAATGCTATTCATTTTTATTAAAATCTTTTTTAAGTGATTATCAACCATAAAAAACCCTTTTGCATAGTTTATGAATTGATCTGATTCTCTAATATTGTCTACCATTCTTGTTAAAAGTTCTAATGTGAGTATGCACAGATCATACTCGGCTTTTACTAAATCATTGCTTTCTAGGTTACAAAAGCTATGATGCGATAATATATCGAGTATTTTATAACAAAACAGTATTTTATTGCATTGTGAATGAGAGGCAACTCCCCAGCATTCCGATATATTTTGATCTTTGCGTTCATTTTCTAACACAGTGATTAGCTTCTTTATGAGATCTTCAAAACTTTTAGAAACATTAGTTTGTTGTAATGGACTGCTAGTCTTTGTATCTTGCTTTGTAAAATATAGATAGTCCACATGATTATTCATACAGCATAAGTACAGAATACGACTCAAATATGGGTTTGGAATAGACAAGCAATCAACATTATTAATGATAAACTTTATAGCATTTAGTATATAAGGGTATTTTTCCAAATACATGCGCTGTTCCTGCCTTTCATCTGCAGTGCAGGTTATTGCAAAATGACACAGGGATAGAAAACATGCTTGTAATGCAGATAAAAACACTAAAATAACATGATTATCATCAATAATAGAATCTTTTTTTATCGTTAAATCAGAGCTTGATAGCAGATAACCTTCATCCCACTTGAGTATAAAATTAGCAATAAAACTTGGTTTTTCTTTTAAAAAACCACTTATTTCCTCAAGAGTAGTCAAGCCTTTAATATGTAATGATAACTGAGTTTTGTCTATCAAGTTAAGAACAGCAGACTCTCTAATCTGAATTTTAGAAGTTTCTGTTTTTTTTCCTCCGGCAGATCGCATTTCAATACTATGAAAAACAAATGTACAGGATAAGAGTAAAATATAAAATATAAAATATAAGCGAGACATATTAAGTTATTATTTGGGTTATATTCATTGATTTAATGATTGTAGATTATCATAAAATATATGATTTGTACATGTTTTATAAAATGAATTCCGTATTCCGTATAACTATTCATCAAGTCAATATCTTTATCTTTTCATTTATATCGCACACAACTTCATTTAAAGTATGACCATCATATGGATAGCCTGCATGAGATTTTTCACTTAAAACAAAGCCTTTTTTGTGCGTGATAGCGATAAACACCTTACTCCCATAATCATACTTTTTATTCGCTTTTCCTTGGTTTATGCAGACTTGTTTTTTTCTAAATTTTACTAGAACTTGTCCTCATTTTGAGTTCACCCAAATAATAGCACATGCAATATACATCATCGATTTAAAATGCCTAGCTAGCTTGTCACAACAAGCCAAATATTTCTAAAATTTTTTAATCTAGCCAATAAATTTTCAATAAGATACCTTGATTTATAAATATTTTTTTAAAATGAATAGCTGATCTTTTAGTGTTAGAACGTTTTGAGGTTATAGCTTCCATTCCTAATTTTTTTGCTTTTTTTCGAACTCATGCAGAATCATATCCTTTATCTGCTATAAAATATCCAGCGTCTTTTATTTTTAGCATCAGGCTATAGGTTATTTTTGAATCATGAATTTTACCCCCAGTGAAATCATTACTTTTTTTAAAAAAGAGCGTCTTTTGTTGATAAAAAGAAGTTACACGAATTATTAGCATTTGACTGCTTTTTTTGGCTATAGACAATGCCTTACTGTTGCACTTCACATTTGAGAAGGCAGAGGAATTAGTGAAGGAGGTGAAGCTAGTAAGTAATGCGAATCTAGTGAGGGATTCGGAGGAACTAGTGAGGGATGTGGAATTGGATTCTGAGCTAGAGCTTGCTGATCCATAGGCTGTGAAACAACCAGTATAGGATTTATTTCTGATTTTTGGAATACTTGTTTTGTTGCAAGGCTATCCCCTGTTGGTTTAAATATTCTAAATATAAGACGATATAGCATTACAGAAGCAAGAAGGTTTTTATCTGGATGCTGAGATATTGTTCTTATGGTTTGTTTTAAGCAAGTGAAATATTTTTCATCAAAAAGACCGCTTATTTTCGCACACTCGATCTGATTCTTATAAGCCCAAAAACTGGCATGTATTTTTTTGATAATATCTTGTTGTTTTCTTTTTAAAGCTAACAAGGCTATTTCTGAATAAAGAAGCAAGAAGTTCATGTAGTATATTTTTATCATGCTACAACCTGAATATTCTTCAATCTCATCCATTTTTATTAAAATAGTTTTTAATTGGAGAGACACTATAAAAACGCTTTGTGAATAGTTTATGATCTGACCTGATTCTCCAATATTTCCTGCCAACATGCTGCTTAAAATCGCCAATGTGCGCATACATAGATCATACTCGGCTTTTACTAAATCATTATTTTCTGTGTTAAAAAAGCTATTACGTGATAAAATATCGATTATTTTATAACAAAGCATTATTTTATTGCATTGGTTATACAAGTTAACCCCCCAGCATTCCGGTACTTTCTGATCTTTGCGTTCATTATGCAATAAAGTGATAAGCTTATTGATGATATATTCAAAACTTTTAGAAACAGTAACTGGTTGTAATGGGTTTCTATTCTTTGTGTTTTTCTTGATAAAATACAGATACTCCACATGATTATTGATACAGCATAAGTACATAATACGACTCAAATACGGACTTGGAATAGACAGGAAATCAAGATTATTAATGATCCATATCATAGCATTTAATATGTAAGGGTATTTTTCCAAAAACAGGCTCCATTGATTCATTTCCTTTGCATTTTCTTTTTTTAAAAAAGGAGGCACATGAATAAGATATTTATCTAATGTAGACAAAAACAATAAAATAATATGATTATCATCAATAATAGAATCTATTTTTATCGTTAAATCAGAGCTAGGCAGTAGATAACCTTCATCCCAATTGAGTATAAAATCAGCAATAAAATTTGGATTTTTTATTAAAAAACCATTTATTTGCTGAATAGTAGTGCATGTTTTAATTTGTGACGCTAATTGATTTTTTTCTCTGAGGTCAAAACCAGCAGGCTCTATAATCTGCCTTTTAGATATTGCTGCTTTTTTTCCTCCAGCAGATCGCATGTCAATGCTATGAAACACAAACGTACAGGATAAGAGTAAAAAATAAAATCTAAAATATAAACGAGACATATGCATATTAAGTTTTTATTGGATTGAGACCTTTGCAATAAGACAATAGAAGCGCATAAAATGATATGTTTCATTAAAATAATGTAAAAAATGAAGCCGTTTATGTGTTTTTTTAATCAAAAAGCTCAAAAAATACTCATTTATTTGCTTATTGCAAAGGTCTCGGATTATATTGATTGTTCTTAGAGTATCATAAGATGCATGATGTTTACATGTTTTTTAAAATAGATTCTGTCTATTTTAATCTATGCTCTAAAATATTCATCAAGTCAATATTTTTATCAGTACACGTTTTTTTGAACTTTGGTATCACTTCGATATTATTTTGTCTCATAGAATATTTTAATATTTAGAATGGCCTTTCTTGAAAAGAAGAGCTATCGTATTGAAAAAATGTCAGTTGACAATGTAGATAGATTTTTTCTGGAATGTAAATGCATATCATCCATACTTTTGTGTTGTTTATTATCATCTTCGCTTTCGCCTGTAAAAAGCAATCGTAAGATATAGGGTCTGTCCATACCTCTGTGTTGTAACATTTTTCAGAAAAATTTCCTCTAAAATACTACAGTTAGATGGAATTTTACCAGGATAGAATGAAATACGATTGATTTCATTGTTTTTTGCACAATAATCATGATTTGAATTTTATTTTTTTATTACGTTCCAGAAAATGATGATTGGTTTTTACAATTAGATTGTTCAGGAAATCGTTCATTAATTTAACTGACATACTTGTCTATTGTCTCTTGCGTTTTTAGTGGCTCTAGCTTTGCCTTTTGTCTACTTTTTTTAGGCTGAATAGATGCTGTAAAACTATTTTGTCATTTCCGATGGGCAGCAGTCTTAGTCATTCGGATTGCTTCTATCTTTGTTATTTTATTTTCCTTTTTCATATGGATAATCATCTCGATAGGAGGTAGTTTCTCTAGTTTTTTGAGATCTAAGCCAATCATCTCAGCTATATTGCTTGGTGTAAGGAACATACATTCTTCGTTCATTTTAAAACCTAAATGTATCAATATTTTCATAGTACTCAATACGTTAGCATCATTTAATATGCGGCCACCTGATCTGTCTTGTGGCGCTAATAAATAAGACCCAATAACAGGTATTTTATATTCTTCAGCGATCGATGTAGCATCAGGGGCTATCGCAACAAAATTTTGTATGTAGTCAGAAAACTGGCTAGGATATCCATCATCTGATGAATTATTTAAACCAAATACTAATTCATCTGTTAACACTAATAATATGTCTACTTTGATTGTCTTCATTTAGTAATAGTTCGTCTCTTTTTTTGTCTAGGGCGTGCGTCTCTTTTTTTGTCTAGGGCGTGTCCTCATTCTGAATTCACCCAAATAATAGCACACGCAATATAAATCATCGCTTTAAAATTCCTGGCTAGCTTATCAAAACGAGTTGAAATACTTCTAAAAT
>JAAOIJ010000038.1 GCA_015163815.1 Endozoicomonadaceae bacterium | reverse complement strand
TACGTTTAATCTTATAGTATAAGATTTCTTAGTTATTTATTTTTTTTGAATAAGTATCTGAGAAACAATGAAAGCAAAAAAAACACAAACTGGATAAGAAGGTTTTTCTTTGAGTATTCGTTCGTGTCATGATATAAGTGACGAAAAGAGTATGAGGTACTCATAAAAATTTCAGGATGATATCAATAAAATAGAAAAATCATGCTAGGGCGTGTCCTTATTTTGAATTCACCCAAATAATAGCACGCGCAATATAAATCATTGCTTTAAAGTGCCTTACTGTTGCACTTCACGCTTGATAAGGCATTATTATAAAAAGTTTCATAAAATGATTAACATCAGGTGTCATTTTACGTATCGTACCCACTGTCGTTTGTAGCTTCTCTTGTTTTCTTTTTTCATACAGAGATAGATTCTATCCTACTATCACTATGTTTCCGTTTTTGAGGGATAGTAGAAGCAGGATCTATAACAGGATCAACAGGTTTTATAACAGTTTTCGTAGCTACTAGCGTTGTTAGGTCTAAGTCAATAATAGTTGCTATTCTGCGTGGTAGAATGCTATTTTTTTGAAATAGATAGGGGAGATCAATATCAAAGCCTAACTGTATTAATGTGAGAACTGTCTGTAATACTTTAGCCTCATCTTCTATATGACCATGTATAAAGGATCTTCTTTCTTTTGGTGCTAATAAATAAGCCGCAATAACAGTAATTTTATGTTCTTGAGAAATGAGTATAGCTGTAGGTGCTATATCAACAAAATTTTGTATATATTTTCAATGTTTTAGATAAATATTTATGCTAAAAAAAACAGAAGGTGTGGCCACAATATGAATGCAATTTTATTTGAAATATCATTTGCATTCATTTATGAAAAGCAAGCGATACAATAGGCTATGCTTTTTATCATTGTTCAGATAAAAAGGATGTTTTGATCCTATCTAGTTCCTCTTGTGAAATAGAATCATCATCTGATAATTTTTCAAGATATTTCAATGTATTTGCTTGATTTAGGAATGAAGCTATATCGTTGTTGCTAAAGAAAGGCATGACAGATAAGCACGACAACAATAACTCATGAGCTGGAGCAGACAGTGTTTTATCTTGCATTTTTGAAAAAGATTCTAAATGAGGTAGTAGCTCATGTAATAAAAAACGTGAATATATTTGAGAATTTTCAATGTTGTTGGATAAGAATAACTCTTGTGCTTTTTGTAATATAAATAAGGTTATCTGTATATCATAAGACATATTTTTACTCTGCTTTACAATATTCAATAGTGAATTGATGTTTGGTTTCAGTCTTTCGTATATTTTAGCTATATTAGTTGAATCAATATCAACTGTTTTAGTATTTAAAAAAGCCTCTAGATCTGCGATTGATTTTTTTACCTGGCTTATTTCTTTTGATGATACATCTTGGTTGTCTGAGTATTTTTCTAGATATTCTAATGTGTCTGCATGATTCTGGAATGTTATGCCAGGATCTGTGCTAAAGAAAGGCATGACAGATAAGCACGACAACAATAACTCATGAGCTGGAGCAGACAGTGTTTTATCTTGTATTTTTGACAAAGATTCTAAATGAGGTAGTAGCTCATGTAATAAAAAACGTGAATATATTTGAGAACTTTCAATGTCGTTAGATAAAAATAAATCTTCTGCTTCTTTTAATAGCGATAAAGTATTGTTTATTTGAGGATGCCTAGATGTATCCTGATTTAGTTTGCTCAATAGTGAATCAATGTTTGGTGTTAGTCTTTCGTATATTTTAGCTATATGAGTTAAATTAATATCAGTTTCTTGAATATCTAATGTTGGATCTACAGTATCTGAATATAATATTGATTCTGTTATCTTACTTTGTTGTTCTTCTGACAAATTCATTCTTTTTGAGAATTCTGTTAAATGTTGCAATGTATTGTCGTTATTTATGCGTAAGGTATCAGCATCTTTATGAAATAAAGGCTTGCAAGAATAGCATAAAGATAATAATTCATCACATGCAGAAGACAGTTGTTGATCTTTTGTTCTTGAACATAGTGCTAGATAAGGTAGTAAGTCATTTAAGACAAAAGTCGAACATTTTTCAAGATCTTGATCTTTACTGGAAAACAATAAGTCGTATGCTGTTTGTAGTTTTAATAAAGTGATTTTTTTGTCAACAGAAATATCTGTTTGCTGTATTAAAAGATTCATGATTAAAACAATTTTTGGTTTTAGGTTATAGTATATGTTAGTTGAATCCACTTGAGTTAATTGGATTGGAGTCTCTGGAAGCTTCACAACATTTAATGCTAAGAGTGACATTTGTGTATAATGTATTATGTTTATTGGAATAGAACCATTATTAATCGTTGATAATGTACTGATATATTGTAATGTTATATTAAAGTGCTGTCTAAGTTTTGGGAGAGTCATCATAGTGCTGATACCTTCTTTCAGAGAAGATAATTGTTTGTTTATCTCTATTATATTCTCAAGTGTATCAATGTGAGGATTCTGTTTTAAATGATCTTGTAGGTTCTCGAGATATTCTATATATTGTTTTTTTTCTTTTGGCATCGTATTTTGAGCAATTTTTTGTTGTTCTATTTGAAACTTATAGCTATCTTCTAGTGCTTTTTTGTTTATTTTTAATTGATTTTTATAGGCTTTTAGTGCTTTTTTTGGATTTTTAGAAACAATGAAAGACGCTATATGTTGTAATTTTTTAAGCGCTAATGCGTATTCTAATGAGTTTATTGGCATGTCTTCTCGACTTATTTCATCTTTTAGCATTTGAAATTTGAGATGATATTTATGAAATCGTGGTGTTAAAAGACCTATATCTAAAATATGTAGCCATGTATTTTTTTCTTTTTCAGAAGTCGGTATTTTGAATATTGAAACATCACTCATCACCATATCTTCTGTTGTTTTTTTTGTTTTTTGATAGCATGTCTTGATTTTAGTTTGTGTGATTTTCTGTTTTTTTTGATATTTTCTTGCAATTTCGGGCAATTCTTGAATTTTTGTTGTTATTTTTATATTCCGAGTGAACGGTATGGTTTTTGTTGTAGAATGCAAGCTATGAGTTTGTATGCTTATATCTTTTTTTGAATCTTGAACCCAGTCCAATAACAAAAAGATAATGTGCTTTATTTCTTCATTTGGATTGATTAACTGACTCTTTTTAATCATTGGGATCCCAGCTAAAACCATTAACTGTTGAAGCTGCTCTTGTGTATTGCTTGTAGATTTTTGTATTAATAGAAACGCTTCTAATAATTGCTTTTTTTGTTCATAAATATGGAGTGTTTTTTTTAACTTACTGCGTTGCATTGATGTTGTTAATGTCTGTATTTTGACTATTAATTCTTCTTCTGAAGGTAGAATTGGAATGTCTGAAGATGAGCTTATAATAGATAATTGCTTTATTTTTAAAGCAATCTCTTCAGATTGTTTTTGTAATGCTGGTATCTTTTCTACATCGAATAAACGGTTGAGTATATCTAAATTCAATGATATCCAATTATCGAGTAAACCCAGTATTTCTGGGTTGGAATATTGTATGTAATCAGATGATTTTGTTATGTTTTTTAATAAATTAGCTTTATACTCTTCAAGGGTGTTACTGTTCTCTTTGGCTTGAATTAATAGATTGATATTGCTTAAACTGGTAGAAAAATCTATAGACTTTTCTTCTTGTTGTTTTATGAGTAAAAATGCTTGCTGTTCTTTTAAATATTTTAGATTAGAATTAAATCCTGATTGAATATTTTCTGGCTCTAATTGTACTGCTATCGTTGTTGTTCTTGAAAATATTTTTTTATCGGCTTGTTGTGAAAGCTTTGTGCTCTCTGTATTTTTTTGGCCATCTAGTTTTTTGATATTAGGCGAAGAAGTAGAATTCGGTTGTGTCAATTCTGATCTTAGCGTTGCTGGATGGGGATTATACTTATGAATTGGATTCATATAATATCCTACATTTTAATTTTTCATAGATAGAATCTTAGCAATAGGATGCTTCTGTTTGAACTATAGTTATCTATTGATCATTAACTATGTTATCTATTGATCATGACCTATTATGAAAAAATTAACAAGAAAGCTTAAAAAAATAAATGATCTGAATTATTATTTTTTGACAAAGTATGATTTATTGTTTTTTTTGACGTATGAATGTGCCAATTTTCCATTATTTTGGTCGATTCTACATAAATCAATTTTTTTGAATTTTGTAAAAACATAATTTAAACGACTGAATGATAGATGTTGAGGTGAAAAAATTCAGGCACAACAAAAGCCATGCTATCCAAGCAATCATCGTAAATCATGCCTAACTCCGCATAAAATAGCATGATGGATGCTATGGGCAAATAAAAAAATAGAATATCATCTGTTAAGACTCAAAATTTATTTTAAATCTTGAAAAGATAACGGATCGTCATTTGATTGATAATACATTTATATATACTGCAAACTATGTCTTCGTAATGATTCTAAATTTTTCTGTAATATTGACATATAATCCTGAGCATCATTATCTTTGCTTAATTGGCTTTTACGTCGTGTGTTATGAGTATCTTGATGGTTAAGATAATATTTAAAGGCTCGACGTATTTCTGTCACATTGGAGCTCTTGAAAAAGAATTCTTTTGATGATATGTCGTTTGCAGGTATTGATGAAATGATGCCTTGTAGTTCTATAATGTATTGATAATAATCTATTTTTTTTAACTTCAAGGCGCGATGATTTTGTTCAAGAGATGTAATCTGTTGTGCTATTTTTTTGATTTGATCTGGAGTACTTGTCGTACTATATTTTAATAGACAGGATTGAATGAGTTTAAAAGATAATAAGACTTCTTTTTGTAAATAATCTAATTTTTGTTGCCTCATTTTTTCATATTGTTGATAGGATTGATAGTGTTCTTTATAGTTTATGCCATTTTTTTTGGATTGTGGGTTGATGATGAAATTAGCTGCGCTTTGGAGTAATATGTCATACTTTTTTTTATGATCTGGACTGGACTGTTGGAGATATATTTTTTTCCCTTCCTGTGCAATCCAAGATAACTGTGTATGATGTTGTTTTAATTCAGGCGTATGAAGACTGCCTTCAACCAAAGTTAAATAAGTTGAAAAGTCAAGCGGTGATAATTCAGTATGAGTCTGATGTACTTGGCTTTGTCTGTTAAGTGCATATTGATGAGTATATTTTTTTTGTTGAATATGATCACTGATTTTTTTGGTTCGCTGTAAGCTGGCTTGAATTGTGACAACATCAATGTCTTGACTGGTTAAGCCTTGCGTTATAGATTGTAGCCATGCTTGAAACTGTTGTAATGGATCTTGTTGGCTTGAATCCAATGATAGTGGATTAGTATGAGAAATAATTCTTAAAATTTTGATATATTCTTCTGTTGATTTACTTTTTATCATGAATTGAAATAAAAATTGAAGTTCATTTAATTTTTCTCTTAATGTATTGATTTGTGTTTTATCTAGATTAGATTGATTTAATTTTTTTTTTATAAAATAGATCAATTTTGGTAATGTT